>CAYGRM010000101.1:11398-14876 GCA_964352225.1 uncultured Saprospiraceae bacterium
CAACAATGATTTTACATTTTTTAGAAAAAAATAATTTCTTATTTTTAAAAATGATAAAATACTTTTTTCTATTTTCGATTGGTCTTGTTTTTTCCATCAATTTTTCAAAAGCTCAATCTGGTTGTACTGATCCATTAGCCAGTAATTATGATGCTGCAGCAATGGTTAATGATGGTTCTTGCTTATATTCCACTACAAATTATTCTCTTAATGAGATTGCTATTCTTCCAAATCAAATCTTAGAAACTTCTGGTTTGGCTTTTTTTGATAACCAATTATGGACTCATAATGATGCAGGCAATGAGGATAAGATTTATCAGATAGATACGACTAATGGAACAATTCTTAATACAGTTATTATCGCCAATTCCAATAATGAAGATTGGGAGGATTTAGCTGAAGATGGTACTCACTTGTATATAGGTGATTTTGGTAACAACGATGGTGACCGAATGGATTTAAGAATATACAAAGTTCTTAAATCTCAATTGTCTTCAGGAATCGCGACAGCTGAAGTAATCGAATTTTCTTTTAGCGATCAGGTAGATTTTACTCCATCCAGTAATAATACAAACTATGATTGTGAAGCATTCTTTTTCCATAATGATAGTTTGCATTTATTTTCTAAAAACTGGGTAGATCAAAGAACTCGACATTATGTAATGCCTTCAGAATCAGGGACTTATGTGGCTGAATTACGAGAGTCAATGGATGTTCAAGGCTTAATTACAGGCGCAGATATAAGTGATGATGGCGTAGTGGCATTGATAGGATATAATTTTTCAGGAGTTAATATTGCTTGGTTTTGTTTTGATTACTCAGGGACAGATTTTTTTTCTGGAAATAAGAGAAAAATATCTTTTGGCTTGGCGTTGAATAATAGTCAGACGGAGGCAATTACTTTTAGGGAAGGAGGATATGGTTATGTTTCTTCTGAGCAATTTGCAAGTTTAGATGCAAAACTTTTATCTTTTCAGTCTGAGCAATGGACGAATGGAATATCAACGAGTGTGGCTAACTTTGAGGAAGAGGAAACGTTTAACGTTTTTCCAAATCCGTTTTGTAATCATGTAAATGTATTGTTGGAAAAACAAGGTGAGTTTGAGATTTCATTGTTTGATTCAAATGGAATATTACTACAAAGTGGAATGCATAATGGAGGGGGAGTGGTGAGTTGGAAAGTAAATGTGTTGTTAAAGGAAGGTGGAATTTATTTTTTGGAAATTAAGGGTGAAGATAATATTTGGCGTAAGAAGTTAGTTTATCAAAAAAACTAATCATCGTAAATAATAATAGTTGTCATAGTTTTATTATTTTCCATTTTTCATCAAAACAACAAAAAATTATGTATCTACATTAGGGCGTAATGTATTCAGAAATTAACCATATTATTTTAAGAATGTTTGTTGAGCAATTGATATAGGTGTTTTTTTGAAAAGGAGGAATATGAATATTTGTTAGACTGAGGAAATACAGTTATTAATTTGAATAGGGGTAAGGGGAACAGTACAGATAATTGAGAGAAAGGTAAATTGATCGGAGATTTTAGGCATATAGATATGATAAAATCTTTAGTAGAATTTTATAATTTACCAAGCGAATTTGAAATTAACCTGTAAACGATATTTTATTTTAATATTATAAAACTAAAAATTCTGAACCATTATGAGCAAAGTAAAAAGTCTTTCAGCTGATCAAGCATTAGAAAAATTAAAAACTGGTAACAAAAACTATGTAGCAGATAATCTTAATCGAGCACTTCAAGATGCTTCTCGAAGAAAAGATTTAACTGGAGGTCAATACCCATTCGCAATTATATTAAGTTGTGCAGATAGTAGAATTATTCCTGAATTAACTTTTGATGCAGGGATTGGTGAATTATTTGTGATAAGAGTTGCAGGCAATGTGGCCAATACGAGTACAACGGCTAGTATTGAGTATGCAGTTGCACATTTAGGGGTGAAATTAATAGTTGTATTAGGTCATGAAAATTGTGGAGCTGTAACAGCAGCAGTAGCAGGAGGAGACAATGGTTATAACTTGAAT
Source organism: uncultured Saprospiraceae bacterium (assembly GCA_964352225.1). Lineage (GTDB taxonomy): Bacteria > Bacteroidota > Bacteroidia > Chitinophagales > Saprospiraceae > CAJQQY01. The sequence goes on from CAYGRM010000101.1 coordinate 13,445, forward strand.
CACTTATTGGCACATATTTCACCATCCATTGCTGCATCTCGTAAAAAAGACGTGAATTCAGTTGTTAAGAAAAATGCTAAAATGACTTGTGAGGATTTGGTTAATCGATCAACGATTATTCGAAATGCAGCAGAGAAAAAAAACGGAGTAAAAGTAGTACCCGCTTATTATAATTTAGAAACTGGAAAAGTTAATTTCTTATAAGAAAATCTCTAAAAGAAACGAAAAAGGGTTGTTCAAAAATTAATTGAACAACCCTTTTTACTTAGCAATAATTGCTATTTATTTTCTAGCAGAATCAACCACAGCTTTGAAGGTATCAGGATGATTCATCGCTAAGTCAGCTAAAACTTTACGATTCAATCCTACTTCATTTTGTGATAATCCGTGCATCAATTTGGAGTAAGACATTCCTTGCTGTCTAGCACCTGCATTGATACGAGCGATCCATAATCTACGGAATGCACGTTTTTTATTTTTTCGATCTCGGTACGCATACACAAGTCCTTTTTCTACAGCATTTTTCGCTACTGTATAAACTTTAGATCTTGCTCCAAAGTAACCTTTCGCTAATTTTAGAATCTTTTTTCTTCTGGCTCTTGAAGCTACAGAATTTACTGATCTAGGCATTTTTAAATTTTTTAGTTGTGAAGCAGGATATAATAATATATTGGAAATCCATTTTTGTTTGCTCCACCGTCGTTAAAAAAAGTTAGTGATTTTCAGAAATCACTATTTCATACAAAGTAATTTTTTGACTCTGTTTTCATCTCCTTTTTGAAGGATGCTACCGTGTCTCAATCTCAACTTTGCTTTTTTACTTTTATTTCTCATCATGTGAGAGGTAAAAGCACCAAACTTCTTGATTTTCCCAGAGCCAGTTACTTTGAATCTCTTCTTAGCACTAGAGTGGGTCTTCATTTTAGGCATAATTAAATAATTTTGGTAGTGGAAGATATTTAATAAATCCACCTGATATTTCAAAAGAAGTGCAAAGATAAGGAAATAGGTAGAAAATACAAAAACTAAAGGGAAAGATATAAAGGTTTTTATAGCTTTTTTTTACAAAAATGGCTACATCTCAACGAGATGTAGCCTATATTTTAATTAAAAGATAGAGTATCTATTCCTCTTCTTGATTTAATTTTTTTTCCAATTCGGCATCAGCTTCAGCTGCTGATTTGTCTGCCTCATCTTTTCTTCTTTCGTGTTTGTTCTTTTTCTTTGCTGGTTTTTTCAAAGCACTTTTCTTAGGAGCGATTACCACAATCATTCTACGTCCTTCCATTTTTGGCAAAGCTTCGGGTGAACCATATTCTGCTAATTCTTTGATGAAACGGAGTAAAACTAATTCTCCACGATCTCTAAAAACAATAGTTCTTCCACGAAAGTGAACATAAGATTTAACTTTTGAACATTCTTTTAAGAAGTT
>CAYGRM010000101.1:14886-18285 GCA_964352225.1 uncultured Saprospiraceae bacterium
GTTGATCGCATGCTTTAATTTAAAATCAAAATCGTGTTCGCTAATATTTGGGCCGAAACGAATTTCTTTCACCACAGTTTTTACAGCGTTAGATTTGATTTCTTTTTCCTTCTTCTTCCTCATGTAGAGGAATTTTTTGTAGTCAATGATTTGACATACAGGAGGTTTAGCATTAGGAGAGATTTCGACAAGATCGAGTTCCATTCTGTCCGCCCATTCTAATACTCTACGAGTTGGATAGATGCCAGCTTCAATGTCTTGTCCTATAGTTTCACTTAATTCTTTGAGATTGTCACCCACCAAGCGAATGTCTGGAATACGGATTTGATCATTCACTCTAAATCTGAGTGTATTTTTTCTAATGGGTTGCTTTTTTTGTCTTTTAGCCAAATGAATTTAGTTTTAATAAAAAAATAAGATTGAATAATTATTTCTAAAAATAATTTACCCGTAAAAATAACAGGATATTTTATATTCTGTTTAATTATTGGTAAAAAACTCTAATAAAATGTAGGAATTATTCATATTATCTACGTTTAATTTGCTTGAATAGTTCCGAATGGTTTTTTTTATAAAAAAACACCTGCCGAAAGAATTCGACAGGTGCATTATCTTGAATGGACAAATGAATCATACAACTCATTATTCCATTTTAATTAATACTATTTCTTAGTCTCTGACTTCGCTTCTTTTTCCAAATCAATATCCAATCCTTCTCCGTCTTTTCTCATTACTGCTTTGAATGCACTTCCTTCTGGTGGATTTTGACCTAAGATAAATTCAGCTAATGGATCTTCGATATATTTTTGAATAGCTCGATGCAATGGTCTTGCCCCAAATTGTGGATCATAACCTTTTTCAGCAACGAATTTTTTTGCACTATCAGTTAATCGGAGTTTGTAACCCATTCCTTCCAATCGTTTGTGCAAATCTTTCAAGGTAATATCGATGATCTTGAAGATATCGTTTTGGTCTAGGCTATTGAAGATTACAATATCGTCAATTCTGTTCAAGAACTCAGGAGAGAAAGTTCGCTTCAAGGCAGTTTGAATTACTGCTTTGCTATTTTCTTCTGTAGCTTCTTGTCGAGCTTTTGTATTGAAACCTACACCTGTTCCAAAATCTTTTAATTGACGAACTCCAATATTCGAAGTCATGATAATTAAAGTATTTTTGAAATCTACTTTTCTTCCTAATCCATCAGTCAATTGTCCATCATCCAAAACTTGTAGTAAGATATTGTACACATCTGGATGTGCTTTTTCAATCTCATCCAAAAGGATAACTGAATATGGTTTTCTTCTAACTCGCTCCGTCAATTGTCCGCCTTCTTCGTAGCCAACGTATCCTGGAGGCGCTCCAATTAATCGACTCACGCTGAATTTTTCCATGTACTCAGACATATCAATTCTTATCAAGGCATCTTCTGAATCGAAAATGTATCGAGCCAAAGCTTTTGCTAATTCTGTTTTACCAACCCCTGTTGGTCCTAAGAAAATAAAGGAACCAATTGGTTTTGATGGATCTTTTAATCCTACTCGATTACGTTGAATCGCTTTGGTAATTTTAATGATAGCTTCATCTTGTCCAATGATCGCTCCTTGAATGTCTTCACTCATTTTCACAAGTTTCTTACTTTCATTTTGAGCTACACGTTGTACAGGTATTCCAGTCATCATAGATACTACTTCGGCAATATCTTCTTCGTTAACTGGGTAACGCTTTGTTTTCGCTTCTTCTTCCCATTCTACTTTTGCAAAATCCAATTGACGAACCAATTTAGATTCATTATCTCTCAAATCAGCTGCTTTTTCATATTGCTGATTTTTAACTGCAGAATTCTTTTGCTCTTTGAGTTCTTCAATTTTCTTTTCCAAATCTTCAATGTGCTTAGGCACGTGAATATTTTTCAAGTGAACTCTTGCTCCTACTTCATCCATTACATCAATCGCTTTGTCTGGAAGAAATCGATCACTTACGTATCGATCACTAAATTTCACACAAGCTTTGATCGCATCGTCAGAATAAGTTACATTATGAAACTCTTCGTATTTTTCCTTGATGTTTTCCAAGATGTGAACAGCTTCTTCAGGTGATGGCGGATCAACTACCACTTTCTGGAAACGACGATCCAATGCTCCGTCTTTTTCAATGTGTTGTCGGTATTCATCTAAAGTTGAAGCTCCAATACATTGCAATTCACCTCTTGCTAAAGCTGGCTTGAAAATATTAGATGCATCTAACGATCCAGTTGCACCACCTGCTCCAACAATTGTGTGAATTTCATCAATGAACAAAATTACATCACGAGACTTTTCTAACTCAGTCATGATTGCTTTCATTCTCTCCTCGAATTGTCCTCGATATTTAGTTCCAGCAACTAAAGCTGCCAAATCCAACATCACAATTCTTTTCCCAAACAAAGTTCGAGAAACTTTCTTCTGATGAATTCTTAAAGCAAGCCCCTCAACGATAGCAGTTTTACCCACACCAGGCTCACCAATCAAAATTGGGTTATTCTTTTTACGACGACTCAAAATTTGAGATACTCGTTCGATTTCAGTTTCACGACCGATGATCGGATCTAATTTTCCTTCATCTGCCAATTTGGTAATATCTCTACCAAAATTATCTAAGACTGGAGTACGTGATTTTGAAGCTCCTTTTCCGCCTCTTTGTTGATAACGTCCTGCTCCACCAGCTCCTTCATCATCGAAAGGTTCATCACCTTCGTCATCTGGACCATTAAAGATGTCAGGGCGACCAATATCTCCCATGTCTGTTTCTTGATTTACATAATCTAACTCAGCTTTGAAAACTTCATAGTTTACGTCAAATTCGTTCAATATACGAGAAGCTAGATTCTCTTCGTGCTTCAATATTGAAAGCATTAAATGCTCTGTACTGATCTCATCATTTTTTAAAATCTTAGCTTCGAGGAAAGTAACTTTTAATACCTTTTCTGCATGTTTGTTCAATGGAATGCTTCCTACTTCCAAAGATGCTTTTGGGCTGCTACTTTTTCGAACAGATTTCTCGATGGTTTGTGCCAATTCTTTGACATTCACTTCCAACGAGTCCAACACCCTTACGGCAAGACCATTTCGTTCTTGCATGATACCTAACAATAAGTGCTCAGTACCGATAAAGTCTTGCCCCAACCGAATCGCTTCGTCGCGACTTATTGAGATAACTTTTTTGACTTTTGGAGAAAATCTCTTGTTCATGATATATTTTTTTCTTCGGTGATTCTTTGAGATGAAATAAAAATAAACACTAGATTTTATTTTTATTTCACCTCCTAATTTTGGAATGTTGATTTTAGGGTTTTGCTAAGCAATGATAAGGTTAATATTTTGAGTTTACAACTAATGAATATTGAAAATTTGTATAAAAATT
>CAYGRM010000102.1:0-18239 GCA_964352225.1 uncultured Saprospiraceae bacterium
CCCCCGCTGGCAGGGGCTGGGGGGTGGATTTTGCAAAAAATAATTCTTCATCCTTCACTTTAACGCCTCTTTTTTTTATTTCTTTTGATTTCAATTATCATTTAAGTTTTTGTAAAGTCATTGTTATTTTAAATCTTTATCGAAGGATGAATTCCAGGATCTGTCCAATTTTTCAAATTTAAAGCTGATTTTATTTTCTCACTTTTTGTTGAGATGTAAACTTGCTTTTTTTCCTTTTGAAAAAATTGGAGGATTTGAATCACTTTATTTTCTCTTTCTTGACCTCGTTTTATATCAAGTTTTATTCGATCCTTTTGTATTCTTATGCTTCTGGATTTATATCCATTTTTGAAATAACAATAAATCCACGATTGACTCGCCACACTAGAACTATAGCTTTTCCCAAAGTCATCCTCGTAGCGTACTTGATCAATTTCTTCCAAATCAATTACATCTTTTTCTGAAATATATTTCTCATTAATAAACTCAATCCTATCATTATAAATTTTGTAGGATGGCTTACTCTTCCGTTCTCCTTTTAGCATCCTATAAAACAAATATAAACTAGAAGGAATCCAAATAATAAGAAATATCCAAGTTTGAATTTTCATTAAAAATGATAAAATTACGCCTACTATTATTGCTAATAATGATCCAAGCCCAATACAAGCTAAAAAACCCATAATTAGATTCAACCATTTAATAAAAAAATTAGAAGTATCAATTCCTTTATAATAATAGATCTCTTTTTCATTTTCCGTTTTTTCAGTCATGGCTGATTTCATTTTTTATACCAATCCCTCCCGCAGCAAATCATGCAAATGAATCACCCCAAGATATTTTTCTCCATCAGCTACAATCAGTTGCGTAATACTTTTCGAGCGCATCACCTCGAGCGCTTTAATGGCTAATTCATCTTGGTCAATCGTTAGTGGATTTTCAGTCATAATATCTTTTGCTTGCAGATGTTCCACCTCTTTTTGACCTTGTAACATTCTTCGCAAATCTCCATCAGTGATAATGCCTTTTACATTTTCCTTTTCATTGATTACAACAGCCACACCTAATCGCTTGGAAGTCATTTCGATAATGGTATTTCGAATATTTTCATTTTCCAAAACAAAAGGTTTTTCATTCTGTGGAAAAATGTCATGCACGCGCAAATACAATTGTTTCCCCAAAGCACCACCTGGATGATATTGCGCAAAGTCATTTGGCGTAAATCCTCGCAATGCTAAGAGTGCAGTTGCCACCGCATCGCCCATTGCCATTTGTGAGGCAGTACTTGCGGTGGGGGCTAAATTATTAGGATCAGCTTCTAGGTCGCAAGGAGTATGCAAAATGTAATCTGCTTTTTTTGCCAAAAAAGAATTAACATTACTCACCATCCCAATCATCAAACTTCCCAGTTTTTTCACCAAAGGAGCGAGCACTTTTATCTCTGACGTTTCTCCACTTTTGGAAATACACAAAACAATATCGTCGGCCTGAACTATTCCCAAATCCCCATGAATTGCATCTGCTGCATGCATAAAAACAGCAGGCGTTCCCGTCGAATTAAAAGTCGCCACCATCTTCTGCGCGATGATCGCACTTTTTCCTATTCCAGTCACAATCAATCTACCTTTTGATTCGAAAATCGCTTCTACACATTCACAAAATTTATCATCCACACTTGCTTCCAAAGCATGAATCGCAGCAGCTTCAATTCGGATAGTTTTTAGTGCCGTAGATGAAATTAATTTTTGCTTATTCATAATATTTATCAAGTGACAATTACCCTATTTTATTAAACAAAGATTATTGTTTAGGTCTATAATTATTGCTATTTTTGACGGCTTTTAGAAAAAATATGAGAGAATACCCCCCATAGAATGAAATAATTTTTTGAAAGAAAAATAGATTTCTACCGTTTTCTTAAATAATCGAACGTACCATAATTTATATCAGAAAGATTGCGTTAATTCTCCGAATTAAACGAAATATTTTCCTATATTTACTAATACTACTTCGATAAATTAAAAGGCATTTCTGGCAAATGTAATTAGGTTTTTTCAAAAACTTAAAATTCCATTTCTTTTAAACAAATGCTTTGTTATTTTATTATAAACTCATAGGTAACATTCTCCTTAGCCTAAATACTATTTAATAAATTATAAAAAGAAACAATGTTACAATCAGAAATGGTAGCAACAAACGAAAACCTGCACGAAGCTCTTCAACACTACTTTGGTTTCGATAAATTTAAAGGAAATCAAGAAGCGATTATAAAAAGCATATTAGGCGGTAATGATACGTTTGTTATTATGCCTACCGGTGGTGGAAAATCACTTTGCTACCAACTTCCAGCAATGATGATGGAAGGAACAGCTTTGATTATTTCTCCTTTGATTGCCTTGATGAAAAATCAAGTGGATTCCATTCGAAGTTATAGTTCAAATGATGATGTGGCTCACTTCCTTAATTCTTCCTTGACTAAGGTTCAAATGAAAAAAGTAAAAGATGATATCACTTCTGGTATCACTAAAATTCTTTTCGTTGCCCCTGAGACTTTGACTAAAGAGGAGAACATTGAATTTTTCAAAAACACGACAATTTCTTTTGTGGGTGTTGATGAGGCACATTGTATTTCAGAATGGGGACATGATTTCCGGCCTGAATATCGACGAATCAAAGAGATGTTGAAATTAATTGGTGATAATATTCCAGTTATTGCTTTGACTGCAACAGCTACTCCAAAAGTGCAATTAGATATAGTGAAGAACCTGAATATGTCAGGAGAGAATAGTTTTGTTTCTTCTTTTAATCGAGATAATCTTTATTATGAAGTTCGTCCAAAAGGAAAGAAAGAAAATACTATCAAAAATATTATCCAGGTCATTAAAACGATGCCCGGCGAATCAGGAATTATCTATGTACAAAGTAGAAAATCGACAGAAGAAATCGCCAAAGTTCTAAATGTTAATGATATCAAGGCAGCACCTTATCATGCTGGTTTAGATGCAAAAACCCGTTCCAAAACTCAAGATGATTTCTTGATGGAGGAAGCTGATGTAATTGTTGCAACCATTGCTTTCGGTATGGGAATAGATAAGCCAGATGTGCGTTTTGTCATTCACTATGATATTCCAAAAAGTATAGAAAATTATTATCAAGAGACTGGACGTGCAGGTCGAGACGGATTGGATGGTCGATGTATCGCTTATTATAATTATAAAGATATTCAAAGGCTTGAAAAATTCTTGAGGGATAAACCGGTTGCAGAACGTGAGATGACTGCTCAATTAATGCAAGAAATTATGGCATATGCAGAGACTACTGCTTGCCGTCGGAAATTCTTATTGCATTATTTTGGAGAACAATACAACGATGATAAGTGCAATAAAATGTGCGATAATTGTCGTCATCCAAAAGAAAAAATTGAAGTTCAAACTGAAATGCAACAAGCATTAGCTGCGATAGAAAGTTTGAATGAAAATTATGGTATCAAGCAATTGATTGAATTTATCATGGGAAAAAACACCAAAGATATGGTGGATTTTAAACATGATCAATTACCCTTATTTGGAGCAGGAAGCGAGCAAGATGAAAACTTTTGGAGTTCCATTTTCCGACAAGGTCTCTTAAATGATTTGGTATACAAAGACATTGAGAATTACGGTTTATTTAGATTAACTGAGGCAGGTAAAGATTTCATCAAAAATCCAACCCCAATTCAGATTACCCTAAACCATAATTACGATAAAGTGACTCAAGAATTTGATGCAGCGGCAGCTTCTTCTGGAAAATCTGCTGTTCTGGACAAAGTCTTGATGAATATGTTGAAAGACTTACGTAGAAGAATTGCGAAGCAAAAAAATGTGCCTCCCTTTGTGGTTTTTCAAGATCCCTCGCTGGAAGATATGGCTACTCAATATCCAATTTCTATGGCTGATATGGCACATATTTCAGGAGTAAGTTCTGGAAAAGCGAGTCGTTACGGTAAGCCTTTCGTAGAAATGATTAAACAATATGTGGAAGAAAATGAGATCGAAAGACCGACAGAAATTGTCGTCAAACAAGTAGCCAATAAATCAAGAGTTAAAGTAAATATCATTCAAAGTATTGATCGAAAAATTCCTTTGGGAGATATTGCTGCTTCGAATGATTTGAGCATGGAAGATTTGTTGACAGAGTTGGATGCGATTGTGGTTTCAGGGACGAAAGTGAATATTGATTATTATTTGGAAGATAATGTGGATGAATATTCACGAGAAGATATTTACGAATATTTTATGGAAGCTGACACCGATAGTCCTGAAGAAGCATTCAAAGAACTGCAAGAAGATGATGTGACGATGGAGGAAATTCAGTTGATGCGAATTAAGTTCCTTTCTGAAATGGCGAATTAAGTTTTTAGAAAATTAATTTTAGAAAATATAAACGGTTCGGAGATTTATTTCTTCGAGCCGTTTTTGTTTTTTATTCATCATAGATTACGTAGATTTTCACAGATTATAAATTCCTAGATTTTTTTTATAAAAATCTGTGAAAATCTACGTAACCTGTGGTGAAATTAAAATCAATCTAAAAATGAAAAAAATCCTTATCCTCAACGGTCCAAATCTTAATCTTTTAGGAAAACGACAACCTGAAATTTATGGCAGCCAAACTTTTGAAGAATACTTTGATATTTTAGAGCAAAAATTTGAAAATGAGGATTTACAACTTTATTATTTTCAAAGTAACCATGAAGGAACTTTGATTGATAAATTACACGAAGTAGGCTTTTTGTGGGATGGAATCATTTTTAATGCGGGAGGCTATACTCATACATCCATTGCCTTGGCTGATGCAATTACCGCAATTTCAACGCCTGTAGTTGAAGTTCACATTTCAAATATTTATGAGCGAGAAGAATTCCGACGTCACTCTTTTTTAAAAGATGTGTGTGTGAAAAATATTGTTGGAAAAGGGTTGAAAGGATATGATGAAGCGGTGATTTTTTTAATGAACAAATAATTAGTGACTCTTCGTCCTCCCTCCATCCACCACCAGATTTGTCCCAGTAATATAAGCTGCCGCAGGCGACGCCAAAAAAGCCACCGCCATTCCCAGTTCCTTCGGTGCTGCAAATCTTCGAAGCGGAACGGTATTTTTCATTTTTTCAATAATCTCCTCTTCAGAAATTCCACTTTTCTCAGCGCGAATTTTAAAAATTTCCGTCAGCCGTTCAGTATCTGTAAACCCAGGCAAAACATTATTTACTGTGATCCCATATTCACCTAATTCATTCGCTAAAGTCTTTGCCCAATTTGCTACTGCTGCTCGAGTTGTATTACTAACCCCTAAGCCTTCCAAAGGTTCTTTTACCGAAGTTGAAATGATATTAATAATTCTACCATAGCCAGATTTTTTCATCCCTTCTGAAAATATTTTCACCAACAAATGATTACAAAGCACATGATTTTTAAATGCCTTCAAAAAATCATCTAAACTGGCATCGAGTATTTCTCCGGGAGCTGGACCACCTGTATTATTCACTAAAATATGAATATCTTTTTTAGAAGCTAAAGCAGTCACCTGTTTTTCCAAGTCCTCAATATCTTCAAAATCAACCACTAAAAAATCATGATACTGTCCCTGTGAATTATCTAATTCTTGAACTAGATCAATCATCAAATCAGCACTCCTAGAAATTAAGGTCACATTTGCTCCTAATTTGGCCAATTCGATCGCTGTTGCTTTTCCAATACCTCGACTACTCCCTCCCACAAATGCATTTTTTCCTTTTAAGTTGATATCCATTTTTGTTTTACTTTTACGAAAATTAAATTTTAACTAAATTTAGCAAAATTTACGAATTACAAAATCATAAAACATGGCAATACGCAAACCTTTTAACCTTAATGCTTGGATCGATGAACACCGGCACCTCTTGAAACCACCAGTAGGTAACAAGCAAGTTTATCTCGAAAATGATGATTACATCGTGATGATCGTCGGTGGCCCAAATGGTCGGAAAGATTATCATTATGAAGATGGCGAAGAATTATTTTATCAAATCGAAGGAGATATTACTTTAAAAATAATTCACGAAGATGGAACTCCAGAAGATATTGAAATCAAAGAAGGCGATATGTTTTTATTGCCTCCTCGAATTCCGCATTCTCCTCAGCGTCCTGCTAACACTATTGGCTTAGTCATAGAGCGATATCGACGAGATGGCGAAGAAGATAAGTTGATGTGGTTTTGTGAAAACTGCAACAACAAATTACATGAAGCAACTTTCGAAATGAGCGATATCGTGAATCAATTGCCTCCGGTGATGAATCATTTTATGAATTCAAAAGAACTTCGAACTTGCGATAAATGCGGGACAGAAATGGAGAAAGTTTAGTAGGCCGACTCTCCTGAGTCAGGTATTAATAATTTAGGACTCGGGAGAGTCCTTCTACGGAACACATCAATGCAAGGAAAAAAGATATACTTCGCATCAGACTTCCATTTGGGAGTCAATGCAAAATTAACCAGTCTAGAGCGAGAAAAAAAAATAGTAAGATGGTTAGATTTTATCCAACATGATGCACACGAAATATATTTGGTGGGTGATGTTTTTGATTTTTGGTTTGAATATCGAACGGTTATTCCCAAAGGCTACTCTCGTCTTTTTGGGAAATTAGCAGAACTTCGCGATCAAGGAATTCCTATTTTCTTTTTTACTGGAAATCACGATATGTGGATGTTTCGGTATTTCGAAACAGAATTTGGGATTCCAATTATCCGAGAACCTATCATTAGAGAATGGAATGGGAAAAAGTTTTTCATTGGTCACGGTGATGGCCTAGGACCAGGAGATTATGGTTATAAATTCATTAAAAAAGTTTTTGCCAACTCAATTTGTCAACTTTTGTTCGGATCCATCCACCCTACTTTGGGAGTTGGTTTAGCTAATTTTTGGTCCCAAAAGAGCAGAGCAGTTAGCCCAGATGAATTAAAATTTCTAGGTGAAGAAAAAGAATGGTTAGTACAATTTTGTAATGAAAAAATCGAAAAATCAGCTATTGATTATTTCATTTTTGGTCATAGGCATTTGCCCATCGATTACACGCTAAAAAACGGTTCAAGTCGTTATATTAATATTGGTGAATGGATGCACGCATGTTCTTATGGAGTTTTTGATGGAAGTGATCTGAACATTCAGTTTTTCGAAAATGAGGAAGGGGAAGTTTTTTTTAATGATAAATGACGCATGAAATGAATATCGAATATCCAACAAGAAATATCCAATCACGAATAAAGAAATCCGAAAAATTTTCAAAATATCTGGATATTCGATATTCATTTTTCATCATTTTACTTTTCAGTATATTTCCTTCCTGCTCTGCCAAAACTTCTTCTCCAGCTGCCGATACCTCTGGCTACAAATTAATAAAGAAAATAGATATTCAAGCTAAATGGATCGCTACCGATAAATTACAACAACTATATGTCATTACTACTGACAACGAAGTCATCAAATATAGCCCTGAGGGGAAGGAATTATTTCGTTTTTCTAATAATATGTTGGGAGATTTGACCCACATTGACATCACAAATCCATTTAGTGTTTTATTATATTATTCAGAATTTCTGACGGTTTACACTTTAGATCGGACATTAAATAAAACAGGTGAGTTTAGTTTATTGGACTTAAATTTAACTGATGTGGAAACGGTGGGAATGTCTAATGATAACAATGTCTGGCTCTACGATTTTGTATTTTATCGAATAAAAAAAATAAATCGTAATGGAGAAGTTCTTCGCGAAAGCATTATTAATCTACGAAACGAATTTGAAAGTGCGTTACAACCAAACTTTATTTTAGAGCGTGACAATTGGTTATATGTCAATGATCCTAACTTGGGTATTTTAGTTTTTGACATTTACGCTCAATACCAAAAAACCATTGACATTAAGGGTTTAAGTTATATCCAAATCATTGATAATCAGTTGATTTATAAAGAAAAAGATCAATTAAAATCATTTAATTTAAAATCCCTTTCCACAAAAATAATAGACCTTCCCGAAGGAGTTTCCCTCGAAAATCAAATTGCGATACAGAAGAGTAAATTGTTTGTAAGGAAAAAGGATGGAGTGGAAGTGTACAGTTTTTAGACGCAGATTTCAGTTAGCAGTAGGCAGTTCACAGATTCGAACTGCCTACTGAATACTGTTAAACAGTCATAATATCTTTTTCTTTTGCTGCTACAAGTGCAGTTATTTTCTCACCATAATCATTGACTATTTTTTGAACATTATCTTCTTCCCGTTTACCTGCATCTTCAGGAAAACCATCCTTTACTTCTTTTTTGATAATTTCAAGAATCTTGTGTCGTGCATTACGAACACTTACCCTTGCATCTTCTCCTAAAGCTTTGGCATGTTTCACAAAATCTTTTCTTCGCTCTTCTGTCAATGGTGGAATATTTATGATAATCATCTCACCATTGTTCTGAGGAGTCAATCCTAAGTTAGCTTCAAAAATCGCTTTCTCAATGGCTCCTATGACGGATTTTTCCCACGGTTGGATCGTTAAAGTTTTTCCATCCGAGGCTCCAACATTGGCAACTTGTGTTAATGCAGTTGGAGCTCCATAATATTCCACCAAAAGTCCTTTCAACATTCCAGGGGAAGCTTTGCCTGTTCTAATTTTTGATAATTCTGAAGATAAGTGATCCATGGCATGATCCATATTTTCCTTTGCCATTTCTAAGCCCATTTCTATTGAGTCTGACATGATATTTCTAATTTTTTAAATTTAGTTCGGTCAAATAAAATGTTTTTTCTTAGAAAAAACAAAAAAAAACTATTCTTATTTTTATTTGAAAAAAAACTTGACCTCTTTAAAAAACCACTATTGATAAAGCATTGGTTATCAATACATTATAAAACACTAGTTTTCTAAATCGAAAATTGGTGTAGTCTGTTTAAGATGAGAATAATTCAGGAAAGATCTACGCCTAAAAATGATAAGCCACTAAACTTCCTTTTACTTCAATTTCATTATTGAGCTCCATCATTTCAATAATTTCTTCTACACTTAACTTTCCACGTTCCACCAATTCTTGATTGTTGATATGGATATAATCTCGAAGTGAAGTTATATTATAAGGACGAGTTGCGACCAATTTTAATCGATCTTTAGTTTCTCGATATGCTATTAGTGAATCTTGTTGTTCTTCCAGAGGAACCCATTCTTCTTTTTCATCAAGGTTGGCACGTTCGCCTTCATAAGTTGGACTTTTAACAGGGTTTGAAGGAACGATTATTCGACGCATTCCTTTGGGAGCTCCCGTTTTAACTCTTCTACATTTTCGTTTATCTTTCCTTAGGTAGTTGATTATGGAATCAAAAGCATCATCATCGGAAAGGATTGCAAACTCAGTTGAAGAGTTGATTTTGAAATGCATTTTTCCCATCAAATAACAGATATGGTAATTGAGTGTGAGGTTTTTATTATTTTCTACGGGAATCCATTTTACCGCTTTTCCTAATTTCTGGAGATTCCTAACTAAGGAAAAAGGAATAAATTTATCAGAGGTATTGATCAAAATAAAGATCTTATCGCAGACGCGCTCCAATTTTTTGAACTTGACTTTTTGGATATTGTCAAAGTCCGTAAAGATGTATCTTTTTTTAAATGTGTTCATAGGTAGTTTAAAAAATAAGTAGTATCAGTAACTGCAAAGTAATGTTCTAATTCAATATAATTATCTTATATAAAATAATTTCATCAATTTTGAAAAGAGTAATTTGGGGGGTGTCTGCATCCCTTATTTTCAATTAAAGTTAATTAAAATAAGGTCTTTTGTTTTATCCAGGATACGGCAATTCTAAAGGCTAGATCTTCACTTACACAATCATAAAGCTAAAATATAAAAAAAAATACATTTATTTTATTTTTAATATTTAAAATGTTAGTATTTAGGTGAAAAGTGACTTTTTTAACGAGAAAACGGCTATATCTAAGTTAATAGAGATAGCCGTTTTAAATTTTATGTAAAGAAAAAATTATCTTCTATCTCCGCGACCTGCATATTGATAAATTAAATATAATAACATCAATACAGATGATAAGGCTGCTGCTACATAAGTCATTGCAGCCCATTTTAAAGCATCTTTTGAGCCTTCATATTCTGCACCTTGAGCAACCCCCGTTTCATCCAACCAATTCAAAGCTCTCCGGCTTGCATCAAATTCTACGGGTAATGTAACCAAACTAAATAATGCTGTGGTAGCAAATGCAATTATGGTCAATAACATCAACTGTGGAAAAGTCTCTAATAACATAAATGCAACCACCATCAATACCGATAATGCCTTGGAAGCCACATTTACAAATGGAACCAACTGCGATCGTACTTGCAACATTGGATAATCAACATCATGTTGTACTGCATGTCCACATTCGTGTGAAGCAACTGCCGCCGCCGAAACATTTCGGCCATTATAAACATCTGGACTTAAAGAGACAGTTTTGGTTTTCGGATTGTAATGATCTGTCAACGTACCTTGCCCCTGCACCACACTAACATCATGTATATTATAATATTTAAGCATATCCTCTGCTACTTCTTTTCCTGTCAAACCACTTCTGATTCCGACTTGTTGGTATTTCGCAAATTTACTTTTAAGGGTATTTGAGACATATCCGCCGATCATAGATCCAGCACCGACGATTGCCATATAAATCATATAATTAGTATCCACTTCTTTGCTTTTTTTTTATAAAAAAATAGTCTTCTGATAATTTGACTTGCTTTTAGCATGAGGTCACTTGCGAGTTAATTATTTTTTATGAAAAAGAAAAAAAAATCCCGAATCTTCCTAAAGAAAATTCGGGATCGTATATTTTAAAATAAAATTTCTAATTAATCATTTCAAACCTCGTATAAGGCTGCAATGCTTTTGGAATCTTAATTCCATCAGCAGTTTGATTATTTTCAAGTAAGGCAGCCACGATCCTAGCCAAAGCTAGAGCACTTCCGTTTAAAGAATGTGCTAGATGAGATTTTCCATTTTCATCTTTGAATCTCAATTTTAACCGATTGGTTTGGAAAGTCTCAAAATTTGAAACAGAACTCACTTCCAACCATCTTTTTTGCGCAGCAGAATATACTTCAAAATCAAATGTCAAAGCAGAAGTAAAGCCTAAATCACCTCCACACAATCGAAGAATTCGAAAAGGTAATTCTAATTTTTCTAAGAGTCCTTCTACATGCTTAAGCATTCCTTCAAGTGCTTCATAAGATTTATCTGGATGTTCTATTCGGACAATTTCCACCTTATCAAATTGATGCACTCTGTTCAATCCTCGAACATGTGCCCCATAAGATCCAGCTTCTCTTCTGAAACAAGGCGTATAACCCGTCAATTTTATGGGAAAATCATTCTCTGTAATAATCATATCTCGATACATATTGGTAATCGGAACCTCTGCGGTTGGAATCAAGTAAAGGTCATCTTTAGTAGCGTGATACATCTGACCTTCTTTGTCTGGCAATTGACCAGTTCCGCGAGCACTTGCTTCGTTGACCAAATGAGGAGGAATGATTTCCTCATACCCCGCTGCATCTGCTTCATCCAAAAAGAAATTAATCAAAGCACGCTGCAATTTTGCACCTTTTCCTCGATAAAGAGGAAATCCAGCACCGGTAATTTTAACTCCCAATTCCATGTCAAACAAATCATACTGCTTCGCTAATTCCCAATGTGGCAATGCTTCCTCCCCCATCTCAGGTAAATCAGCACCCCATGCTTTATACACCTCATTATCTGTTTCTAATTTCCCTGCAGGAACAGAAGGATGAGGAATATTCGGAATATTTAATAATTCTACTTCTAATTGATCTTGAGCATCATTTAATTTTTGGCTCAAGTCTTTTTGTAGCGTTTTAAGTTCTGTAACATGGTTTTTTAAGGCATCCGCCTCTTCCCTTTTTCCTTGCTTGAACAAATTTCCAATTTCTTTAGAGATTCGATTCGACTCAGCCAGGGAATTATCCAATTCCGTTTGGGTACTTCTGCGAGTTTCATCAATCGCAATTACCTTATCAACAATTGCCAGATCCTCGTCGGCAAAATTTCTCGTTTTAAGACCATCAATCACACGGTCTTTGTTTTCTCTAATAAAATTGATTTGTAACATCTACTGTTTTATATTTTTAAGTAAAAAATTAAGTTAGAGGAGATACGAAAATCGAAAAAAAAAAGTTCTAAATAATAATGATTTTTATCATTTTTGAAAAAAACGTATCAATTTTCAAAAAACCACCGTACATTGTGGAAAACTTTTTAATCTTTTTGCAAAGATAGTATTTGAATCTAAAAATAAAATGTATTTTTGCGCTGTCAGAATTTATGCACACCTAGTAGGTTTATTTTCTAAGCATACAAAAGAATTTCTCAAAACACCCTGTTAATAAACCAATTTACTCGTCTATCTTAAATTACCTCTTCAAAAGTTGAAAAATTCATTTAGATAGTGATAAGTGTTGATAGGTCGTTGCACCAAATTATTCCCAATATACAAGTCTGTATTTTTACCATCATAAAATTTTGATCTTGTCTGAGCTATTTCACCACTACAATTGTTTTTAATCAATTTTTATAACATTACCTTAAAAAAAATAGATTTCAAAAAATCTACCTATGAAGTACGATATATTGCAATTAAATGACATGCTAGTTCCAGAGTTGAAAGATCTTGCAAAACAACTAGGAGTTAAGAATCTGAATAAACTGAATAAACAAGAACTGATTTATAAAATTCTTGATGAGCAAGCAGTTAGCGAAAAAGATAATGATCCCTCCGATTCTCCTTCCTCTAAGAATTCCTCACAAAATGATCCAGAAATGTCAAAAAACGAAGAAGAAAAAACAAAAAGACGACCTCGAAAAAAGGTGAGCGTCAATGATACAAATACTCCACCACCTCCAATGTTTGAAGAACAGGAGGAGGAAGAAGATGACGAAGAGCAAGAAATGGATGCTCAAATGGATGACGAAATGGATGAAGAAATAGAGCAAGAAGTTTCTGTTAAAAAAGAAGCTTCTTCCTCAGAAGAACTTGAAAGAAAAGACAATCGTAGAAATGATCGAAATGACGGTCGTAGAAATGATCGAAATGAAGATCGAAGAAATGATCGAAATGATGATCGTAGAAATGATCAAAATGAAGATCGAAGAAATGATCGAAATGATGATAAACGTGGAAACGATAGAGCAAAAAATCCAGTATTTAATATTGAGTTAGATGGAATTATTGAAGGAGAGGGTATCTTAGAAATGATGCCTGACGGATATGGATTCCTTCGATCTGCTGATTACAATTATTTGACATCTCCAGATGATATCTACGTTTCTCCTTCCCAAATCAAGTTATTTGGCTTACGTACAGGAGATACCGTTTGTGGAGCAATCAGACCTCCAAAGGAAGGCGAAAAATACTTTGCTTTACTTAGAGTTTCCCGAATCAATGGACTGGAGCCTATGGATATCAGAAATCGAGTTCCATTTGATTATTTAACTCCATTATTCCCTCGAGAGAAATTTACTCTAGTTAACCCTGCCCTTGGTGGGAAAGATTATGGTAATCGAATGATTGATTTATTCACACCTATTGGAAAAGGCCAACGTGGATTGATCGTAGCACAACCTAAAACAGGTAAAACATTCTTACTAAAAGATGTTGCCAATGCAATTGCTTCTAATCATCCTGAATGTTATATCATCGTTCTTTTGATTGATGAGCGACCTGAGGAGGTAACAGATATGAAACGAAATGTAAAAGCAGAGGTAGTTGCTTCTACCTTTGATGAGCCTGCTGATAATCACGTACGTGTAGCTAATATTGTTTTGGAAAAAGCAAAAAGATTAGTAGAATCAGGACATGATGTAGTCGTTTTATTAGATTCGATTACACGTTTGGCTCGGGCATACAATACCGTAGCACCCGCAAGTGGAAAAGTACTTTCTGGTGGTGTCGAAGCAAATGCTTTACACAAACCTAAAAAATTCTTTGGGGCAGCTCGAAATATCGAACATGGTGGTTCAATGACCATTATTGCTACAGCTTTGGTTGATACAGGATCTAAGATGGATTTGGTTATCTTCGAAGAGTTCAAAGGTACAGGTAACATGGAATTACAATTGGATCGAGGTCTTGCCAACAAGAGAATGTATCCAGCTATTGACTTGACTAAATCCAGTACTCGTCGGGAAGATTTATTGATGGATAGAGACTCATTGCAGCGAATGTTTGTGTTAAGAAAACATTTATCAGATATGAAACCAGAAGAAGCAATGGATTTCTTGAGAAAGAATATGACGCATACGAGGAGTAATGATGAATTCTTAGCATCAATGAATGGATAATCAACACTTTAAAAGTGTTAATAAACCAACCAAAATAATTGTCAATTACAAAAAATAAATTTACCTTTGCCCCCGCTTAAGTTAAAAGCGATGATTTTTAGGTAATTTAAATAAACAAATCATGTCAAAAAGAACATTTCAGCCATCTAGAAGAAAACGTGCTAACAAACATGGGTTCAGATCAAGAATGGCTACTAAAAACGGAAGAAAAGTATTGGCGCGTCGAAGAGCTAAAGGTCGATTAAAATTGACTGTTTCTGACGAGAACTCTGCCAAATAATTATAATGGATAGTAAATATTGAAAAATGAATGATTTCTATTCAATGTAATTATTCATTTTTCACTATTCATTTTTCATTATATGTTTACTTTCCAAAAAGGAGAAAAACTCAAGAGCCGAAAAACCATCGGCAAACTCTTCACCGAAGGCAAATCCTTCATCTCATATCCTATTAGATTTGTTTGGGTAAAAATGGAAGCACCACTTAGTGACTTTCCATTGCAAATGGCATTAACTGTCCCTAAACGTTCATTTCCAAAAGCTGTAGATCGTAATCGCCTCCGACGTAGAATTAGAGAAGCCTACCGGCTGAATAAACATTCCATTTATCAAAAATTAGAAAATCAAGGCACTCAATATGGAGTCATGCTAATTTATGTAGCCCGAGAAACTTTAGATTTTCATCAGATTGAAGAGGGCATTAAAAAAGGGCTACGAAAATTACCTCATCGTTTAGACTAAAAATGAATTTCAATTCCTTCTTGAAGTTGTTAAAAGTTAATTAATAAATAATTCAATAACCAATCACACCAACTACTTTTTTCTTATTTTCGTTTTTCTATAAAATAAAATAAGACTAATGAAAATTTCCTATCTACTTCTTTTCTACTTCTTCTTTTCTGTTTTACCTACTCATGCTCAAAAGGTCTTGCAGATGGAAAAAAGAGGTAAAGTAGAAACCAAAAAATATTTCCTCGGCGAAGAATTGACCTTCCAATTAAAAGGAGGATCTGACTGGTATACAGATGTCATGATTGACATTAAAGTGGAAGATGAAATCATCGTTTTCTCAGAGCGATTTGTAAAAGTAGGAGATATTAAAACTATCAAATCTTATAAAAATGCTCGTTTTGCCAACAGAATGGAAAAAAGTTTGTACTCCTTTGGAGCAGCTTGGTTGCTTTTTTCTTTGGGAGGAACACTCGTTTCTGATGAACCTTTAAATGATTTGACTTGGAAAGTCCCCGTAGCTTCAGCTGGATTAGGATTCTTAATCAAAAAACTATTTTATTCTCGAAAATATAAGATTGGAAAAAAACGAAGATTAAGGTTGCTAGATCTAAGTTTTAACAAAGACATGCAATTAGGTTATTAAGCTATAGGTTAACTGAAATGGTTAACCTCAAAACTTGTTTGAATTTAGTTAACCATTAACCGTTCAACAATGACCATTAATTACAATTGTTATGTTTTTCATGAGTGATATCTCTATTTGCTTTTGCTTGCTTGGTTCTGATCACCACTTTTCTTTTCTAGTGACTACCTTTAGTTAACTCCCTATTCTTCACTCCGTGTTTGATCAACTTCTAGTCTTTGACTTAGGGTTTAAAACAGGTCTAAAAAGAAATCACTTCTTAATATTTTTTTAACTTATCTATATTTCTCATCATCAATTCCCTTCAAAAAATTAGCTTTGCAAAGTTTTTTTTAAGAAAAATCATTACTCATGAAAAAAATAGAACACATCGGTATTGCAGTCAAAGACCTTGAAACTGGAAACGATATTTACAAAAAACTACTTGGCAAGGCTCATTATAAAATTGAAGAAGTAAAATCTGAAAATGTCAAAACCTCTTTTTTCCAAGTAGGGCCAAATAAAATCGAGCTCCTCGAAGCCACTTCTCCAGATAGTCCAATTGCAAAATTTATTGAAAAAAGAGGAGAAGGAATCCATCATATTGCCTTTGCGGTTAAAGACATTCGAAAAGAAATGAAGCGCCTGGAAAATGAAGGTTTTATTCTTTTAAATAAAGAACCAAAAAAAGGTGCCGATAATAAATTAGTCTGCTTTGTCCATCCTAAAACTGCCAATGGTGTTCTCATCGAACTTTGTCAGGAAATAGGAAAATAGTGGTTCTAAATGAATTCATTTGGTCATTTATTATTGGTTATTGGTTATTTCCAAAATAGGACTTCTAAAAATTGTGCGATTAATATCTCATTAACCAATAACTTAATAACCAATAATAAATAACCAAATGAAATCATCTAGAATCAAAATAGTGATAAAAAAAGAAACATGGATTTAGAATTCTACCATTATCTCATCATAATCTTTGGCTCTGCCGCAGCAGGATTCATCAATACCTTAGCTGGAAATGGGTCTGCGATTACCTTGACCATTCTTACTGAGATATTATTACTTCCTGGAAATATGGCTAATGCCACTAATCGTGTCGGTATAGTTTTCCAATCGAGTGCAAGTACCTATGCTTTTTATAAAAATGGAAAACTAGACATCAAAAGGAATTGGCAACCGATTCTTTTTATTTCGATTGGAGCAATTGCAGGGATATTTTTAGCTATTTGGGTGAGTAATGAACAGTTCAAACAAGTCTTTAGATTCATGTTGGTAGTCATGCTTTTCGCCATTTTAATAAAACCAAAACGATGGTTACAAAAAACTGATCCTCACAAAAAGATGAACCCTTGGATTGGCATTCCTCTTTTTTTAGCACTTGGTTTTTATGGTGGATTTATTCAAATGGGGATGGGGGTAATGTTTTTGATCATCATGGTTTTAGTAGCTAAAAATAATATCATAGATGCAAATGTTTTGAAATCGTTTATTGTGGCACTTTATACCGTAGTTGCTATTGCAATTTTCCATTGGCAAGGGTTAGTTGATTGGAAAATAGGTGGACTCATGGCCATCGGTCAAACCGCAGGAGGTTGGTGGACAGCTCAATTTGCATCTAAATATCCTTCGGCAGATGTTTGGGCATATCGAGTTTTGATAGTTGTGGTAATCGGAGCCATCTTAAATATGTTTGGATTTTTCATATGGATCAACCAATTATTTTGATTGTCGTAGCTCCTACTCTATCATTCCATTTAGCAAACCAATCAAAATTTAAAGATTCCTTTCTTCACGACAGATGTATACTTTGCAAAAGTTTTTCTTAAACAATATGAAGTTCTGACGGTTTTAGATTTGATAAAAGAAAAGGGCAGTAAAAGTTAAAGTTTTGGATAAAATTGATTAATTGATGGTTTGGATTAATTTTTGAACCTATAATAATGAATCTTCTCTAAAAATTATTATCCAAATACTGTTAATTTTTAATTAAGAAAATAGTGCACGCTTGAATTTACGAAAAGTTTCGCCTATTTTACATCATCACTCACAAAACCAGCGGTATGAAGAAAATTATACTTTTAGTCGGTATTATGCTTTTTACAGTAATGGGCTTTTCTCAAGAGGCAGAGACATTAGATATTGATATCCTTTTAGAAAGGTATGATAATATTCCTTCTAATATTGGAACATTATCACATTATTTTACTAGCAATGAAATGACCCTATTAAGAAATCATTTTAGTAATCAAACAAATGATGTTTCAGAAAATAGAATGCCAGGAGATACTGTTTTTTATGGTTATAATTTTGAACAAGAAACATTTACATCTTTTATCATAAATGACCCTGTTAGTTTAAATGATATAGGTCCAAATTCACCAACCTCTGATTTTGAGGCCGGAGGAGTCATTGATCCTCAGGATCCTAATACTGCTTATGTTCTAACTCAGAACATAGGAAATTTTTACAAACTAGACATA
>CAYGRM010000103.1:0-18148 GCA_964352225.1 uncultured Saprospiraceae bacterium
CCTTTTATCAAATTACATTTTCTCAAGGACGGAAAAGTTATAGGCAATTACAGCAGTTAAAAAAAACTGCCGATTCCCTGTATACAAATAAAGATTTTTCCAAATCTTTAGAGAAATATGAAGAAGCGATTAAAATGACTACCGATGATCGAATCCTTTTATACAATGCTGCCTGTACGGCTAGTTTGGTTGGCGATGTAGAGAAGGCAAATGATTACTTAGGTCAGAGTATAGAAAAAGGATACCTTGATTTGGATTGGTTGAGTAAAGATAAAGATTTTGATAATTTAAGAAAAACTGAATATTGGGATAGGTATATTCTAATTCTTAAAAAGAAAATTCAATCTATAGAATCTGATTTTGCTGGGGTGAAAAATATCCCTTTGAGAAATTTAATTCCATTTAGTAGAAATGGAAAATGGGGATATCTGAATAAAGAAAATTTAGAAATAATTGTTCCCCCTAATTATCTAGATGCAGGATTCGCAGGTAGTTGCCTAAAAGTTGGATTGACTAAAAAAGATTATTTAAATGTTAATGAAAGCGGAAATATTGAAATTTATAAGCCACAATTTTATAGGTGGAGTGTTATGCCTTCATTACCTCCTTTTTATCCAGAGGAAAAGCCAAAGAATAATCCAAAGATAGATTCAAGCAAAAATTTTAAAGGTTTTAGAGTTAATGAGTATGGAAAAATCACAGAAATATCTGCCATTTATGAAAAGAAAGCTGAGCCAAAGGCTGCTGTAGAAGAACCTACCTTTTTTGATCAAGACATTGATCAAGACGAAGAATTTGATGATGGAATTATTACCAAAGTTGATATTTTTGGTCCATTTAAAATTAATGGAAAATGGCATGCAATAGTTATTAAAGACAAAAAATATGGAGTCATCGATGAGGAGGGGAATGAATTGGAATCCTTAGGTTTCAAATATGATTTTTTATCAATAGAAGAAAAGTATAAAGGAGATGATGTAATGTTTTTGTTCAAAGACTCTTCTCAGAAGACCGGTTTTATAGATTCAAAAGGGATAATTAAATTATATGTTGAATTTGATTATGGTAAATATATATCGAAGGACAGGCCGAATTATATTTTACTGGTCAAACAATATAGAGATTTTGGGATTCTTGATTTATCGAATTTAGAATGGATTATTCCGAAAAGTCAATTTGAATATATTAACATTAATTTTACAACAGAAGATAATAATTGCAGTAGTATTCACGACCTTAGAAAGAGAGTGAAAAAACTGGATGCTTATTTTTTAGTCGAAAACAAGGATGGAGATTATTTTTATATAGGTGAGGATGGAGTTAAATATCAACCTAAATAAAATCCAAATATTTGATATGATTGTTTTTGATTTGTGGGATTAGATTGGTTAGGTTTTATTCTTTTCAGAGCTAATTAAATATGCCAGATTTTAAAATCTGGCATATTTTGAACTTCCTACCCAACCCTGACATGTTTCCACTATTCATTTGATTTTACGATATTTCTGATTTCGTCATCCATACCTGTCATCTCCCAATGTCCTAATGCAATTGGAATATTACCAATAGCATTTAGTTGGTCAAAAAAATCTTTTAACTGAAATGGTTCTTTTTTTAATTCCTGCATCCTTGCAAATTCAGCCATAGCATTTTCAACGAGGTATTTTCCAGTTATGTAGCTAGTGCCATATCCCGGCTGACGAAGATAAAGATGTTGCTCAAAAAGGAGAAGTTCTTTTTCGGTTTTCATCCAACCTCTTGGAGTGTATTCTGAATGAATCCCACCTGCTTCCTCCATAGTCATTTCGTTAGCATGAGCATAGAGTGATCCGAGTCCACGAGCAGCACGTTGAGCGATCATGATATAAACTATTTCCTTAACTCTAGGATCATCATCATACAAACCAGCTTGCATAAACATTTCTTCCACAGCGGTGGCTACTCCTTCATTGCGAGAATCGAAAATATTATACAATAATGGTGCGCGACGAATTTCGCTTTGATGAGGTTCATTGTCCATCCGAGCTAATTCGAACCAATGGTAAAAATGGGAATACAATGGGCGAGGATCATAGTGCGCCGTGATCCAGAAAAAGTTGCGGGTCTCCTCTGGAACAAATCGTCCAAGATGAACTCGCAACGCTGGATCAAAATATTCCTTGACCGTGACGATATCTTCATTTTCCAAAAAG
The DNA here is from genome assembly GCA_964352225.1 of uncultured Saprospiraceae bacterium. Lineage (GTDB taxonomy): Bacteria > Bacteroidota > Bacteroidia > Chitinophagales > Saprospiraceae > CAJQQY01. The sequence goes on from CAYGRM010000103.1 coordinate 2,193, forward strand.
TTCATCAGGCTTACTGCGGATCGTTCTGCCAATTCATCATAAGCCTTCGGAGAGTCGGCAGCAGGAAGTTCTGGTAGTTTTCGATTTCTATGTTCTTCTAATTTAAGAGCTGACCATGCGCGAGCCAATTCTCTTTTGAGAATCATCACTTCATCTTCCCAAGTCAAAGGAACCAAGTGAACATTTTTTAAATACCAGGTATAGTTTTCCTTGCCAATGCCGGAAGGGCCGGTTTGGTTTTCGCCTCCGCTTCCAACCATTCAGCAAATTCGTTGGTAGAATTAATGGCGGCTTGGACGGTAGATACCAACTCGGCATCTTCTTTCACCCCTGTCTGGTCTAGGATGTTTTTTAGATCAACACTTTGCGATCGGATATCGCGGATACCTGCTATCCAAAGGTCTTTTGCATTACCGGTGAGGTTGAGTTGCGCCTGTTCGTTCAAGGATGGGATCACTCGCAGGTCACCGAGCAATCTTTCTTTTTCGGTTGTACTTAGCGGAAAATCATACGTCCAAATTTCAGTCGTCCCATGATTCGTAGGACCTTCGTGGGCAGGCACATCACTTCGATAAGTCCAAAGTGATTTATAAAATGCAGGATCACGAACCCAAGGTTTGAGGATACGATGGTTGAAGTCATATCCATTCATTTCGGCCCATACAATATGCCAATCTACTTGTTGTTCAACTGGCCAGTTGGAGGCATCAATAGCATTTAATCTTGCTTGTATCTTTTTAAATTCAGGCCATCTTTTTTCAAAAGTTTCAGCGGTATAATCTGGAGCACCATTTCGTAGTGGTGGAGTTTCGAACTTTCGCCATTCTTTGAATAAGGCAGTTAAATCTTCATAATTATTTGAAACAGAGATGGGAGTAGATTCTACTGTTTTCTCTTGCTGACAACTTGGTATCAAAAAAAATAAAAATAGAATCGAAAGTAGTTGAAATAAGGATTTCATAAATATTGGTTTAATGTTTTGATTTGTTAGGACTTCATCAGTTTGCAAAAAAAAGCGCATCCGACGATATCGGCGAAGAGCTTTCTGTTGGGTTCAGACATTTTCACATTTGGTTAGTTTGAGCTGTCGACATTAGTAATATAGTAATTCTCACAAGATACCCCAGATGTTTTTGTTAAAAATATCAAGATAACCTTTTCTCCATCATCTTGATTCTTGTTTAATTTTATGTAACATCACATTGATTCAATTACTTTTTTCCGAAAAACAAAATAGAATTTTTCAATAGCGAAAAACAGATATTTTTCTTTCAAGTTTTGAGATGATACTACTTTTACTCCCCAATTTTTCTTTAATTTGTTCTATTTTTAAGAAGAATTAATTGGCCTCCAAAATAATGAAGAGAAAATACTTTATATATCTATGTGGACTCATGTCCATACTCTTCCTCTTCACTTGCAAAAAAGAAAAGAAAACTCTTCCTACATCAAATCCAATCTCCTCAATCTGTGTATTAGAAAATACTCCAACTAATTATCAACTTCAACCATTCGTTCAAATCTTAGAAGAACCTGCTACAAAATATACCATTGAAGATATTACTCAACCTGCTATTCAAGCTCAATTTCAAGCTTATCCTAATCATACTTTAGATATTCAGAATTACAGATATTACTGGGGCAAAGTGCAAATAGAAAATCGCCTACTCAATGCAGAAGAATATACTGAATGGATTGCCTCTTTCTCTTCTTCTTGGACCAATATGGAAATTTTTATAAAAAGTAATGATGGGACTTGGAAGCAGGAGCGAAACGGTACTTTTACTCCCGATCATCTCAAAAAATTTGCGCCTACCGCTTTGGGTAATTTAGTTAAAATCTCTTTGCCACCTAACGAAGTAGTGACGATTTATTTTCGAGGTATTAGCGAACGAACTGCGGTTAATCCTTCTTTTTATCTTCGGTTACTTCATATTGATACCTATTATAGTAAGTTGTTAAAAACTAAAGTAAGCGAAGCTATTTTTATGGGATTTGTACTGATGATGTTTTTGTACAATTTGATTCTTTACTTTTTTGGACGGGATCGTAGCTTTATTTATTACTCGCTTTATATGTTAGCGATGGCGATTTATGCTAGTTTTATGTCTGAAGATTTGTCGGATTGGTTGGAGCCTATTCTGTATCCAAATCATCCACAATATTTGTATTTTGGAAAACTGGCGATCTATGTCTCAATGATGTTCTATCTTGCTTTCATTCGTAGTTTTTTGGATTTGGAACAACTCTTACCTAAATGGAATAGCTATTTTAGGATATTGATTTGGTTGGGTTTTCCCTTGATGATCGCTGATGCTGTTGTATTAGGTATTTCTAATTTTAATGTGGCGATCACCGATTACATTGCGGTACCTTATATTATTTTAGTATTAATGTCTTGTTTCCTAATTATTCGACCTTTGTATCAAACCAAAGACAAAAAAGGTTATTTCATTATTGCAGGTATTACTGCTATTGGATTGGGTTCTTTTCTTACGGTGATTAATAGAATAGTAGCTCCTTCTTTTTCAATTTTTTATTTACAGGCAGGGACGATTATAGAAATTATCATCTTCTCACTAGGATTGGCTTATCGACAAAGAAAACAAAAACAAGCTCAACAACTAGCAGATTTTGAATTGAAAGCAAGCCAAATGATTCAAGAGCAAAAGCAATTGGAAGCCGATCGACTGAAAGAATTAAATAATTTTAAAGCCCAGTTTTATACTAATATCACCCACGAGTTTCGTACCCCGCTGACCGTCATTATGGGCATGAGCGACAACCTCAAAAATCATCCTCAAGAGAAAGAACTCATTCAACGGAATAGTAAAAACCTACTTCGACTCATCAATCAACTCTTGGATTTATCCAAATTAGAATCAGGGAAGTTGAACTTAAACTTAGTGCATCAAGACCTCATCATTTATTTGCAATATTTGACGGAATCCTTCTATTCGACTGCTATGCAAAAGGATATTCGACTCGTTTTTCATTCAGAAGAAAAAGAGGTTATGATGGATTATGATGAAGATAAAATTCAGCAAATCGTTTATAATTTGTTATCCAATGCTTTGAAATTTACACCTAAAGCAGGGAAAATTATTTTTCACGCTAGCCGAATCGAAGAAAATGGGCGACCTTTTTTAAAACTTAAAATTAAAGATAATGGCATCGGGATGTCACCTGAAAATGTGGAGCGAATCTTTGACCGATTTTATCAAGGAAACCATGCGGATACTAATCCATCTGAAGGTACAGGGATTGGTTTGTCTTTGACCAAGGAATTGGTTGAATTGATGAAAGGGCGCATTGAAGTGGAAAGTCAAATCGGTGAGGGAACGGAATTCACCGTGTATCTACCGATTGAGTCAAAGTTTAAAAATGTTGCTGTTGTATCAAATGATCAGAAGTCAGCGATTCAAATTCAAGAATCAGATTTCGCGATTCTAAACGAATCTCAAAATGAAGAACATGATGAAACGGAAGTACTTTCGGAGACGGATTTTCCAGACTTATTAATCATTGAAGATAACCCGGACATTATCCTTTACATCAAGTCAATTTTAAAAAATAACTATAATATCCATACTGCGAATAATGGAAAATTAGGTATTGAAAAAGCCCTAGATTTTATTCCCGATATCATCATTAGTGATGTGATGATGCCTGAGAAAAATGGTTATGAAGTGTGCGACATTTTAAAACAAGATGAGCGAACCAGTCATATCCCTATTATTTTATTGACGGCAAGATCTACACAGTCTGACAAAATTGATGGTTTAAAACATGGTGCTGACGCTTATCTTACCAAACCTTTTGATAAAGAAGAATTACTGATTCAATTAAAAAATTTGGTGGGTATTCGCCAACAATTACAACTGCGCTATGCCAATAATTCCAATGCTAAAACTTCTTCAGCTCCTGACAATTCAATTGAGGATATATTTTTACAAAAACTCCAAGAGCAAATTCAATCCCATCTCAACGATGCCCAATTTGGAGTACCTCAATTAGCTGAGGCAATCCATCTCAGTCAAATGCAACTCTATCGCAAACTCAAAGCTTTGACGGGGAAAACGCCCTCCCAATTTATCCGTTCCTATCGACTCCGACAGGCATTAGAATTGCTCCAAGCGGGGGGCTTAAATGTTTCTGAAATCGCCTATGATGTTGGATTTTCCGATCCAAGTTATTTCTCTAGAATGTTTCATAAAGAATTTGGGAAAAATCCTAGCCAGTATTTAACTAATTGATAATCAGTTATTTAGCACTTATTTTACTAGTCTATGTAAGATAAGTACCAGCCTTTTCTCTCCTTTTGTCAAAAAGATCCTAGCCTTTGTAAAATAAGTGAAAGCCATTTTTTTGCCTTACCCGCATCTTTATATCATCAAACACATTTAGTTTTTTAGTTCAAATCAGTCTAACATTTTTAAAAAAATTAATAGGCTATAGGATTTTTTAAAAACTATAAAATTTAGTAACCCCGTGCGGAACAAGCACTATTAAAACATCACAACCATGAGAAATTTAGTAATCATTTTAATCTCATTATTTCCTTTCATAGGCTTAAGTCAGCAAAATGTAAATGGTGAAATTCACCCTAATTCTAAAATGTATTTAGAATCTGGAATTGAGCCATTTTTGGAAATTCATGATGAAAACCAGCCAACAAAAGTTGCAGCAACTCTAACCACTATTACAGTTGACCATCGACCATTAAATCAATTTGCTTTGAATAATGATGAATGTAGAACTACACGGATGTATGATAGTCCTAAAGTGTATTTCGAGATAGGTGATGAAGTAGCTTTTAAAAAAGCCAATAGAAATCAATCTAATGAAGTAGCGGCAAATGCTGCAATTACACCTGATGGCCAGAAATTTATTCTACCAATTGACATTGAAGATGATTTAAAGTTAGGTTTCTTTAACTCAAATAACCAACCAGTCACACCTTTAAGAACTATTTCTGATGATTTTATCACTATCCGTGTTTACGAAAGTCCTAAGGTTTATTATGAGATAAAAGTACCAGCGGATGCAGGGAGAAGACTTTATACGATTCATCACCAGCACCGATAAATCGGATGTTTTCTAAAACTATACTTTTTTATCAGTTCAAATCATTCGACAATTATCATTTTTTAAATTTCACCTGAAGGCTTTAATAATTTTTTTTCAGTAGATAAATCTCATAACTCTTTTGTATAAACCAAAAATGAAACACACTTAAAAAATTATTAAAGCCTTCTTTTTTCTTAAAAATTACAACAGATTATAATCCTCTATATAAAAAACCAAAAAATGAAAATTATAAAAATCACATTCCTTGCTCTTATTTTAATTTTACAAAGCAACTATTCAAGTATTGCTCAACGCAATGAGAACACTACACCCGCAATCGTATCTGGTAAATTATTAGACCAGTCACAAGAAGAAATTATGTATGCTTCCGTCGCTTTACTAGATGCAGATTCAACCGTCATCACGGGCGAAATCAGTAGCGAAATTGGAGTATTCAAAATTCCGATTGCCAATTCTGGTACCTATTTTTTGCGAGTAGAGCACCTTGAATATCAAACTTATATTTCTCAACCCTTCATGGTGTCACCGGGAGAATCCAAGATATTGCCAGACCTTATTTTGCAGAATCAGGTGAATAGTTTGGGAGAAGTAGTGGTCGTTCATAAAAAAGAGATGATTGAAGTGAAAGCTGATAAATTGATTTTTAATGTGGCAGATAGTCCAAGTGCTTCGGGAACAAATGGGTTGGACTTGTTGAAAAAATCACCAGGAGTCACGTTGGATATGGATAATAATATAGCCCTGTTGGGAAAAGCGGGGGTGCAAGTGTATATCAATGGTATTCCGTCAAGGCTGTCGGGAAATGACCTTACTATTTTTTTACAAAGTATGGCCTCGGATAATATCCAATTTATCGAAATAATTACTAATCCTTCTGCGAAATATGAGGCGGAAGGAAATGCAGGAATTATCAATATTCGAATGAAGAAAAATAGCGCAACTGGATTTAATGGCAGCGCGACTTCTAGTTTTACTCAAGGAAGATACCTTAGATATAACAACAGTCTTAGACTAAATTATGGGGGAGAAAAGCTAAAAGCTAATTTTGAATTTACTCAATCTCAAAATAAAAGTTTCGATACTTTTTTAGATACAAAAGCACAAAACGATGCCATCTTAGATTTGGATTCGGAAGAAATTGAAGATAGAAAAGGAATCAATGTGGCGTTGGGAATGGAAGCACGACTTTCCAAAGATCAAACACTTAACCTTAGTGGAAGAAGTGTCTTCAACCAACGTAACAACGTGTTGACTAGTCAAACAGATATTTACAATATCGATCCAAAACAATTGTCATCAGTTCTACTTTCCAATTCCTTTGCTGAGTTGTTTTCTGCCAATCATACTTATAATTTGAATCATCAATGGAGATTAAATTCTACTTCGAGTTGGAATACAGCGTTGAGTGTGGGGACGTATGAAAATGAAAGAAATACGCAACAACCCAACACTTTTTTAGAAGCCGATGGAACTACTGTGGATATCATTGATGACCGTGAGTTTGATGCTGATACTCAGATAAAGTTGTGGTCAGCAAAAACAGATTACGAGAAGACTTGGGAAAACGCCACTTTTTCGGCAGGTGCCAAATATTCTCATATTGCAACTGAAAATAGTTTTGAATTTTACAATATCGAAAATCAAACTGCTGCCTTTGATCCGACAAGAAGCAATGATTTTAAATATACTGAAAAAGTAACAGCCCTCTACGGGATGCTCAATCTAAAATTGGGTAATTCCCTAAGACTTGATGCAGGATTACGTATTGAGAATACCAATTCGAGAGGACAACTCTTTAGTGAAATCGAAACAGACAATAAAGATGTACCTCGGAACTATACCGATTTTTTTCCAAGTGTTGGTTTGTCTTTCGACAATCAAAAAGATCATACTTGGGGGCTGAGTATCGGACGACGAATCACCCGACCGAATTATCAAGATTTGAATCCTTTCGAAACACCAATTAGTCAGTTGACCGTTTGGAAAGGAAATCCTTTTTTGCGACCTAAGTACACCATGAATTACCAAGCTTCTTATGCTTACAAAAAGAAACTCATCGTGACCAACACTTATAGCGTTACTAAAGATTTCTTTGCCAATATTTTTGAAATTACGGGGGAGAATGGTAATCAAATCATTCCTCGCAATATGGAAAAGGCGACCAGTTATGGAGTCTCAGTTAGCTATCCTGTTACGGTAAATGAACATTGGGACTTTATCACATTTGCCAATGCTGCTTACAGAACTTTTGAGGGAAATTTAGAAGGTACGATTATCGATATCACCGCCAAAACTTGGGATTTTAGATGGCAAAATAATATCAATCTACCCTGGGGAATTAAGTTAGATTTAACTTATTACATCGGAAGTGATTGGGTATGGAGAGGCTCTATTAATGTTAAAGGGAATCAAGATATTGGTTTTGGACTTCGTAAAGATTTCTTGGACAAACGATTACAAATTAGAATCACAGGCTCCGATATCTTTAGAACTACCAACGACTATTTTTATCAAGGTAATTACGGAGGCATTGAAATTGATGGAGTTCGATCTTTTGATACCCAACGATTTGGATTAGGAGCTACTTATAAATTTGGAAATCTACAGGCTAAAACTCGACGCAATAATAAGAATGCATTGGAAGATGAATTGAATCGAATTGAAAATTGATATCTTTAGAAGACTAAATAATTTTTTAACCTAAAAAAAACAATATGAAAAATTTCCTCTTTATTACAGTACTTATTACTTGCTCAGTTAATCTTCATAGTCAAGCAGTTAATGATGAGTTAGTGATTCAAGAATTAACCCGCGATTTTATGTCTGCCTACAACAACCAAGACCATAAAACACTTAGGGGAATGTACTCGGAATTTGCTACCCGCATCGATCAAGAAAATAATAAAATAACTGGTGCCGACGAAATTATCAATTTTTTCAAACAAGGTTTTATTAATAATAATACCACCTTGTTTTTAAAACATTCATCTCTCACCTGGTCAGATGCTGAGCATGCATTTATTGCGCGAGGTACTTACGAGATTATTGGTAAAACTAATGTTTATGATATTGAAATCAACACTAAAGGTGCTTATGCTAACACAATAATAAAAGATAAAAACAAGTGGAAAATTGCAAATTCGGTGCTTTCCCCAATCGTCAAAGTTATCGTAACTCAAGAAGTAAAAGACTTTGCTAAATTCAAATCGCATTTTGCAGAGGGATTATCCATGCGGTTGTCTGCTGGCGAATTGAGTGAAGAAATGGGGACGCTCCATAAGCAACCAAACATGGTTTACATTATTAGCGAGTGGACATCAGTAGAAAACTTTCAAGCCTTTTATTCCAATCCAGCTTTAAAAACTAAAATGAAAGAAGCAGGTGTGACAGGGGAGCCAACTGTTTTAATATTAGGAAGACAAAAGTAATTGTCTTGATAGCATGATTTTTAATTTCCTAACTGATTTTTTGAAAAGTCGATGACCTAAAAAAATCAACATAATAAAACTATAAAAATGAAATATGTAATTCTCCTTTTGATTGCTTTTACTGCTTGCACCGATGCCAGTCAAAAAAACGAAACAAGCCAAACCGATGCTAGTCAAACCGATATCAAACAAACCAATGCACCTGCGGCCGAACCTTGGATATTGGTGGAAGACGAATCGACTGGACTATCAAGCTACCAAACTAAGGACGGAAAAATTGAAATTCCTGCCGACACCTATGCGAAATCTCTCACCGATACTTTCCATACTTATGCTATTGTCCTAACCAAAAATGATTACAAATGGGTGGTCATAGATCGAAGTCAAAAAGTACAATATGAAGTATTTCCTTTCGATAATGGCCCCGATTATCCTTCAGATGGATTGTTTAGAATTATGCAAAATGGGAAGATTGGTTATGCCGACGCAACTGATTACAAGGTGGTCATTGAGCCACAATTTGATTGCGCCTATCCTTTTGAAAATGGGAAAGCCAAAGTGAGTAAAAAATGTACAACGATTGTGGATGGAGATCACCAAATTTGGAAAAGCGACGAATGGCAATTCGTAGATAAGAATGGTAAATTTTAATCTTAGTTGAATAATAACATAGACAGAACATTTTAAAAATTAATAAACGATCATGAAAAAAACACTAATCATTTTAACCATCTGCATTTTTGGCTGTAATTCAAATAACGACGAACCAGCCAAAATAGATCCTGAATTGAAAACAGAAGTGGAAGCCATCACTCCATCAGAAGCAGCACCCATTTCTTCAACACCAGAAATCGAAAAGCCACCGTTAAAAAAAGAAATTCAAAATGGAGATTTAATTTTTCACACCTCCACCTCTGGGCAAAGTTTGGCCATTCAAATAGCTTCCAATTCAAAATATTCTCACGTAGGAATGATCTATCAGGATGGAGGTAAAGATTATGTATTGGAAGCAGTACAGCCAGTAAAATTAACTCGCTTAGCTGAATTTATTAACCGAGGCGAAAACAAACACTATGTAGTCAAACGACTAAAAAATAGCGAGGAGTTTTTGACGCCAGAAGGTATCGCAAAGATGAAAATGATTGGTGGAAAGTACCTAAACAAAAACTATGATTATCAATTCGAATGGTCTGATGATAAAATCTATTGTAGTGAATTGGTTTGGAAAATTTATGATCAGGCATTCGGAATCAAAATTGGAGCACTCGAACAGATTAAAGATTTTGATTTGTCAGACCCTGTCGTCAAGGCAAAAGCCAAAGAAAGATATGGAAATAATATCCCGATGGAGGAGTTAATCATTACACCAGATAGAATGTTTCAATCTGATCAACTAGTCACAGTTTTTGAAAACTAAAAAAGGCTTCAGGTTCTTTTTCCTCAAAAAATAAAATTATGAATAGATATATCCTATTCGCTATTGCATTATTGTTTTGTTCTTCCATTTTCGGACAAACCACCAATGAAAAATATGCAGAAGATGTAAAATCAATAGATGCAATTATAGATGCCTATTATGATGTTATTTCAGGTTCGAGTAATGACCTTTGGCAATTTGAAAGAGATAAATATATTCATGCTAAAAATGCGGTGATCACCAGATTGGACGAAAATGGAAAAGCGGAATCACATTCCTTGGAAGCAGAATACGTTCCATTGGGATTATCACCAAAAGAGGATTTTTACGAAAAGGAACTAAAAAGGAACATTAACCAATTTGGAAATATCGCCCAAGTATGGAGTGCCTTTGAAATAAGAACAGACCCGAACATTGCTTCAAATGTTAGAGGACTGAATAGTATTCAACTTCATTATGAAAATGGCAGATGGTGGATAGATAGTTGGACTTGTGAAATGGAGTCTGATAAAAATGCTTTAGTAAAAGATTTTTTGAGTAAGGAATAAAACTTTTACTAGCCAAGGGTTAAATTCATATTTTGAAAAATGCTCCACGATCCAAAAAAAAACTCGATGATGAATTTTCAACTCCTCCTCATTTGCTGTTTTATCGGCAGTAGCCTTTTCGCCCAACGCATGATCAGCGGTCAGGTGATGAACGAAAATAACGAGCCACTAATTGGAACCTGGGTCAGTCACCAACAATTTCCTAAAAATGACGAAGTTGTATTCGTGGAAATGGACGGCAGTTACTCGCTAGAGGTGGGAAAAGATTGCCAGATGCTATATGTTTCTTACGAATGGACTTTGGAAGTACCATTGGGCGATCTAGATACGGCGAACGTCATTTTTGTTTATGGTTTTGCTGGCAGACTGAAAAGGAAACAACCCACCTCGTCACGGCAATTTGCTATTCATGCCAGCGGCAAGGTAGAGGTTGGTAAAATGGCTAAAACTGCCACCGTGCAAATCAAAGGTACCGACAGGATGACTCAAGTGGATGAAGAGGGGCACTTTTCATTGCTAGTACCACCGGGGCATGATGTATTAGTTTTTTCTGCTGAAAACCATATCAAAACAGAAATCCGCCTTGGTGAAGTTCGGACAGTTTACGTACCCATACGGTTATATCCCCAAAAAAAGAGACGATGGTGGCAAATTTTTAGGCGTAAAAATTAGCTCCATCTAGGAGCAGCAAAGCCAGTTGAGTTAACATGTATTTGAATAAAATGACGGATGGCGAGTAATATTATTGAAGACTATTGTTTTCCAAAACCTTTAGCGATAACATTCTCCGCAGGTTTCTTTCGAGGAGTAAAATCTAAATTATCTTTGCCACCAGTTTTTTCGGAAGTGTGCCATTGCCAAATATGGACACCTGCAAACCATTCTTTTTTCCAAATAGTTTTAAAAAATGCTTCGTAGCAATTAGCTTGAGTTTCAGTTGAAACAGGCCGAAAAATTTTAGGAGAGTAGTCAAGCCAACTCCAAGGTTCGATTGCACTATCGGGAGTACTTTTATATCCCATTTCTGTGAAGAGGATTTTTTTGTCAAATTTCTCCGCAACACTTTTTAAGGTGGGAAAATGTTTTCTCCAACCTTTGGAAATTTGTTTAACACTCGGATTAGTATTTTTTGCTAAAGGAAAATATGCTTGCACTCCGATGTAATCCAACTGATCCCAAAAGGTGATTTTTTCATATTCCTCGTACCAATTGGCGGCATAAGTTATTTTTCCAGAATAAATACCTCGAATTTCTTGAATTAAATTTTCCCAAAAATTAGATTTCTCAATAGCGAGTCTGGTGAATTCTGTCCCGATGCAAAACATTTCAACATTATTTTTTTCGGCTATTCTAGCATATAGTAAAATAAACTCTCGATAGCTCTTTTGCCAAGCCTCCCAGTTCTTTTCGTTGGTGGGAAAAATATCGGAACGCCATTTTCCATCCGTGGTCGAGTAGATCCAAATATGTGGTTTAAAAAAAACTTTAAAACCATGTGCATGTGCCATTTGGATACTTTCTGACCACATCGTATCAATATCAAGAAAAGTATTTCTTGTTGGGTGATAAAATTTCACTTCAGGGCTATCATGATTTTCTTGATCGCCAAACGGTACTAGTGTGATCCATTCGATGTTACTTTTTATTAGAGGTTGAATATTGGTGGTATCTATTTTCCCAAAAACATGCATCCCTCTTTGCATTTCATCTTTTTTGAATAAATCTGTTGCTCGATCAGTTTTATTTTCAATGGCGGAGTTCCATTGGTAATCGAAACTTTCATTTTTAGTATACCATTGTGAAAGATTAAAAAGAGAATAGAAAAGTCCGATGGGTAAGATGATTGAAAAAGAAAAGCGTCGAAGGAAAGTCATTTTGCCATGATTTTTATAGGAATGAAAAAGATACTGAGTGAGGCGGTAAAGGGAAAATGGAATAGTCAAAGATAGCCAGTAATACCACTTTTCGAGGAGTTGTGAAAGTAATTCAAAATAGTACATTTTCACATCATTCGTGGAGAAACCAAAATAAAAAAAAAGTACTCCAAGGAGCATAAAGCAACTGAAAATAAAACTTCCAAAATACCATTGTAAAAATCTTTTCATCAATTTTTTTTAATTGAAGCCGCAAAATATTTTGAACACAAAATAGAGTTTTCTTTCTATTTCAGCTGTTATTAAGCTGTTAAACGCTTTCATCGTATACCTAAAGAATTCCCTGATGATTATACTGGATGTATAGAAATAATCAATCGATAACAAAGTCACCTAATTTGTCAAGAACTACTTTTATTAATGAAGTGGATTAAAATTTTTCGAATCAACTATTTATGGTAAAAAAATATGAAAATAATAACATTTGTAACATGGATTTGGTACATATTTTGGAGATTTATTATATAAAGTATATTAGATAATTTACCTACGAGTCTTATAAAAAATAGTGATTTACGACAAAACGGTGATGTTTAATAGATTTAAATAACGAAATCACTTCTAACCAATTCTTGAAATAAGCAATAATTCATTCAGATTGTAAACTTGATTATTATGAGACTACGATACATTATCGTAATAAATTTATTTTTTGCCATTTTATTTTCTTCGACAATAAATGCGCAATGTACACTTCCAGGGGGAAGCTACCAATGGGGATTATCCAATCTTGATCATTACATTTCTAATAACTGTGGAGTAGCTCCACTTAATATTATAATTCCAACCAACGCTTCAATTAGCCTTAAAAATAATGATCCTTGGGATTTGACTTCTTATGGTGGAATTACCATTACGATTGAAGGATCGGGACAGTTGAATTTTAATGGTAACGATAAAATAACCATGGCTTCGGGGGGGCTACTTGTTATAAATGAAATCACAAATACTTCTGCAATTAATCTAAGTGGAAATGTTAATAACGATAGGTTAGTATTTGGTTCGACTATATATACCGGTACTCATTTTTCTGATATCATTGCAGCAGGAGGAGCGCCGTTGTTTGCTCTCCCTATTGAGTTGACTCAATTTTATAGTTATACGACTGAACGAAATGAGGTGCAATTAATTTGGGAAACTGCTTCCGAAATTAATAATCAACATTTTGAAATTGAGCATAGTTTGAATGGGGGCGATTTTGAAATGATCGGTAGAGTGGAAGGAAATGGAACTACTAATTTCAATCAGAAATATAATTTCATTCATCTTAATCCTTCTGTTGGAAATAATTATTACAGATTGAAGCAGGTAGATGATAATATGTCTTTTGAATATTTTAATGTCATTTCTCAAGTGGTAAAAGATGACCGTACTTTTCGAGTAAAAGTTAATTCTCTCAATGTGTTGAGTTTGGAATTAAATCAATCTGCTCAGATGATAGTTTACGATATGGCAGGGCGAGTTGTTTTTGAAAATAAAATAAAAGAAGGAGTGAGTGATTTCCGTTTTGAAAATTTAGCCCAAGGGAATTATGTGGTTCAGATTTTTAATTCGAGCACTTCTGAGCAAGTCAGAATTTTAAGATAAAAATCCATTACCAATAATAAAAAAGGCTGTCGAGTTTGCTCGACAGCCTTTTTTGTTTTAGGAAAAAAACTTAATGATCGTAACCATATCCATATTTGAAAGTCACAGTTAATTGATCATCAATATGGCTTTCAATATCGAAGAAAGTAATCGTTGGATTAGAATCTTTATTGAGTGCTATTTTTCCTTTTCCAAGGTCAGAATCAAAAGTCATATCGGTGAAGTCGACCTGGAATTCTTTTAGCAAACGAGGTTTAGCACGATCCAAAACATCTTCTTGAGTAGGAGGCAACATTCCATCAATGACATAATAATTTACATCGTAATAGACCTCTTCTTTTTTATTCATTTTGGGTTGAATATCTAATGCCCATGACTCGTGATGTCCACCTAAAATATAAGTTCCTTTAAGATTATCCATTGATTCGAAACGAAGACCATTGTATTTTTTTTGATTTTCTTCGATCGTTGATTTGTATTCATAGCAGCTACCTTCTGGAAAACACATCCCATCTGCTTGATTAACTGCATACACACTCACAGGGTCAAAGCCGTCAAGAGTTGGTAAGGATTTCTTTTTGTGATTAAAGTTAACGTTGTAACGTACCTCTTTTACTTTTTCATTTTCGCCATTGGTACAGGTGAGTCTTTCATCTTTGTAAATGACATTTCCTGAAGTCAAGTTATAGTCAAAAGTTTGTTGTTCTTCACAAGGAGCATAGGAGATCGAAGTAGCACCAATCAATTCCCATTTTTCATTTTGAAATCTAAATCGGTGGGTGTATTCCCATTTTATTCTACTTCCGCCAAAGTGATTGATGACGAGTGCGCCATTTTCTACTTTGATACTTTGAAAAGGATCTCCCATCATTCCGCCATTTTCACTTGGTAAAATTGCCCCCGTTGCTCGTTCCCACATTTTCCAAGCGCCATTATCCGCTTTGAAAATTAGGATAGTTCTTTCTTCTCCGAAGTCGCTGATGATTCCATTGTTGAGTACGATGATTTTTTCATCGACTCCATCTTTGTTCAAATCACCAGAGGCTTGGGTAAGCAACGTATGCCCTTTCGGGACATCCATTTCGAAAGGAGGAATTGGTTTTGGAGTAGTTTCTTTGGGTGGTACGGTGGTGATTGGTTCACCACCCGTTGAGTTAGGTTTATTATTTTCTTGTGGAGGACATGAAAAAAGTAAAAGGGAGAATGACAATAGAAGTATAAGTTGAGATTTCATTTTTGCTAATTGAGGTATGTTTGTAAAAATAATTGATTAAGTAATGCATTTAAAGATATGGAAAACTTGAATAGAAAGTTATTAAATAGTTAAAATGATTTGAGCTTTTTTAGAAGAAATTTTAATTTCTATTTTTATCCAAACAAAAATTATAAATATGAAAAAGATTATTACTCTCGTAGTTTGTTGCTTTACTTTCTTTACTTCTGTTGGGCAAGATTCCTTATATGCTGGGATTAGATTTCACTTTTCGGTAGGCGGATCATTTTTAAAAAACATTGAAGCTGAATATTTGGAATCTACGCTACCTTTTTCTTTCGTGGAGGGAGGGATTGAGATTGGGCGAAAATTTAATTTTGAGTTGAATTTTAGAAGAGCATATGGAGGTGTAGATACCTTGAATTTGAATTTTTCAAAATTACATCTTGGGGTGAATAACAAATCTCGCTTGAACAAAGATTTGGCTTTGGTTTTAAGAATTACAAGTGGGATCGTTTTTGAAAATGAAGATTATAGAATCACTAGACCAATAGAGAATGGGAGGAGTAGATTTTGGAAAATAGGTGCTGGGTTGGAGCAGAGGCTGCTAAAAAATTCGGTGATGATGTTGAATTTTGGATATGATATTTCGGAGATTGATTTGTTTAGTGGTTTGGGGATTTCGGTAGGAGTGAAGTTAGGATTTGAGGGTAAGAAGGGGGAAGATCTGCCCTGTTT
>CAYGRM010000104.1:0-4553 GCA_964352225.1 uncultured Saprospiraceae bacterium
GGAGTTATAAAGCACTTTGCTGAAAATTTAATAGATGAAGAAAATAAAGCTCAATTAATAATTTGGAAAGAAAGCAGAAATTTTATTAAAAAAATAGAATTGTTAGAAAAGAAAATAATTAATTCTAACAAAGGGATTGAACAGTAGTAATCTTTTCAAACAATTCTTAATCACCGCTCCTTCGCATTTATTCAAGCGTTCTGATTTTTAATTTATAGTGAGTATTCCTTTTGATACTTTCCATTTTCTCTAAGTCATTTTGAATATTGATGTTATCTAGGATTTCCAGATGTTTTCTAGAACCTGTGTCAGCAATTAAACTAGCGACAAAATCATACTTTCTAATCGTTGGATTTTCGACTAACCATTTTTCTGAAAGTGTCAATATCTCATCTATAGAGTAGCCTTGTTTTTCTAATTTTTTCATTAATTCATTGGGAAGATAACTCCTTTGAAATTTTGTATCGGGAGAGACCAAATCCTCAAAGACTTCTAAAATATCTACTTTGGAAGTAAAATAAGATAATTGCCAATCTACAAAATTTAATGTAGGCTTGACTCGATTTTCAAAATGAGTAAGTAGATTTTCCTTCAACCATTGATGATGTCCTAATCGAAAACATTCTGAAATGAAATTTCTTAAATCATCATTTTCGAGAAAATCAATAAAAGGTAAGACACGATTAAGTGTATCCTCAGAAATTTCAGTTCTTAGTTTTTGATTTTGATAGTGCCAACCATAGAATTCTTTTTCTCTAAATAGGTAAAATCCAAATTGTAGAAAAAACGGTTTAGGATTCGTTATTTTTTCCAAAAATATTTGGAGTTGATTCATAGATGCGTTGCCACCTTGAACTAAAGTAGCGTTGATGATTTCTGCACCTTCAGAAATAAACCCTGGTAAATTTCTGCTACGGTCTTGTATAAAACTTGCAAGGATATAGTTCTGTTTAGAAAGAGAGTTCAATCCATTTTTAAAATAGGTACTCCAGCAGGAGAAAAGTATTTCATCTGCATCATTTTTTGGAAGTAGGTAAGTGATTTGGACAATCTCAAAAAGTAAATCAATATTATTTGCCAACTCTAACAGCATTGCTTTCAAATCTTTATTCCAAAATTGAGGAACAATTCTAAGCCATCTTGGATAACTTTCAATTAGTGATTTAAGTTGAGGTTTGATTTCATTTTTTACTGAATGGTCTCCAAGGTAGAGTCTTTTCCAAATGACTTCTGCAAATAATATATTGTCATCTAGTGTAATAGTTTGTAAGATGGAAAGGTCATCTTTTGTAGCATAATATAACCAAATCCTAAATGCTTCTAGTTGTTTATCTCTATCTAAAGTTTTATCTGAATATATCTCAAAGTAAGTATTTTTACAATTGAAGAAATATATTCTGGGAACACCTGTAAAGTGATGTTTCTGATAGCGCCAATAGTCCTCATTGAGTAGTAACTTTTTAAGAACCTTAGGACTGTCTTGGTAGCTGAGGATATTGAGTGCTAGATTTTTTCTGAAATCATTTTGCTCAAACCATTTTAGTATAACTTGAATTGCAGCTTCATTCAAATTTGACCAATTTTCTTGAAGATTTTTTAGGATATATAGGTCTTTATTTTTTTTCCAAAATTGAATTACCTCGTTGAACTTATCTTGAAGATTTTTTTGATAACAATGTAGCATTGCCCAAATCGTGACATGAAGAATTTTTCTTTTATCATTAGCATTTTGCCAACATTGAAAAATTGAATAAAAGAGTTCGGAATATTGTAAATAGCCTGCTGCAATTATGAGGTAAATTCTTTCCGCTTCTTCAGTTTGTGAAGCAACTAAATGATTTCTTAAGTCTTCAATAAGGGTAGTCTTATATTTTGATTTAGCAATCTCAATGAAATAGTTTCTCCTTCTGTCATCAAAATCAAACCCATGAAAGTCTGTTGAGTACCCTTTTAAGTATCCTACAAAGCCTATTACATCTCCATTTCTAAATCTTGATAAATTGATGTGAGAATATACAAAAGAAGCACCACCTTTGGTTAAGTTAATTATTTCGGGCGCATCAATATGCATAAACTGCGTTGTAATTAGGCTAGAAACTGAAAGGTCAAAATATTGGAATAATAATCCACTATGAAATAATTGATGGAGTTTTTGGTGAATTAAATCTTTAGTCTCAATTGGTGTTTTCGCTGAAAAATTATTTAATGCAAATGCTAAAGCAACAGGGTTTTGCATTAATATTTCATCCAAAATTTCTTCTTTTAAGGAAACATTCACTATTGCCTTCCCAACTATATCTGCATAAAATGGTTCGAGAAGAATATTTTCATGAGCCTGATTCTTCAAAAGAAGTTCCTCTAAACCAATGAGTACTATTGCCTCATGAATTCTATCATGTTTAAAATGGATTACTCCTCTATCATCAACTAGAAATAACATCCTTTGAAAAATTAACCCATTGATTATTTCTAAGGAAGTCATTTTGTTTTTAAACCATTTTTCCACATCCGAATATAAAGGATACAATTGTTTGTTTTCTAACATAGCAATTGCAAAGTCGGTTAAACTGCTTTTAACCTTTGAAAAAATTTCTTTGTTATCATCTGCAAAGTCTTTTAACGTATCATGGATATAATTTTCTAAAATTATCTTTGAGCTAAGTTGTTGTATATTTTGTCCATCAACTACTCCTAATAAAAGTGGGTCGTAATTTAAAGCATCTAGTGTTTCAATTAATTTTAATTCTGGAGTATCAGGAATTTTTTTTCTAAGAAAACTCAGACCTTCTTGTTGAGTATATTTTCCTATATGAAGTATTTGGAATTTTATTGAATTAGAAATTTTAATTTCACTCCTTCCTTTCGATTCCTTCTCAATATACTTATGAATGTGATTTTCGAATTTTGGTTGTAAGGGACAAATAATTTTTATTGGAGAATTGATGTCTAGTTGAGAACTCCATTGAAGTATTTTTGCCAAAAGCTTAGTTGTATCAGCTTCCTTATTGATGTCATCACAATAGATAAAGAATTTTTTATCATCCTCAATAAAGGCGAATAAATTGTAGAATTCAGGCTCATAAATGGAAGGGTGAAAATTTTTTAATTCAGAAAAGATTGCTCTATTTAATGTTTGGTTATTCCTGATGGTATCTGGGTGTAATCTTAAAATGGAATGCCCTTTTTTTGATAGAGACTCTAGTGCATCCATGCAAGTAAAGGATTTACCCATTCCCGATTCTCCAATCAGATAAATATTAGAATTAAGAATTTTTTCAAGAAGGACATTACTAATATCTCTCTTTATAACTTTAGCCTCATGAGGAAAAAAAGAGCTGTATTTATAATCTTCGATACTTTTTTTCCCAATGAAAGAAAGTAGTTCTCTGGATAATAACTTTGCTGTTATTTGAAGGTGGACATGTGCAATCCATTGTCCATAGGCAGTATTTTTAAGAAAATTTTTAAGCTTAGTATGTTCGATTATATCGACCTCTATCTTATACTCTTTTTCAACTTTTAATTTTTCTTCAATTATTAATTCTGAATTTCCTGCAATTTGAGAGGTGCAGAGTACAACCCTAAATTTATGATTTGGATAATCTTTTTGATAAGGTTGAATTTTTTCTATTGCAGAAATTAAATCTCCTTTACGTGTTTTCTCTGTTCCTCGATATAACCATTTTTTAACTAGATTCTCTTGCCCCGTATAATGAAGGCAAATGACATAAGATACTCCGTCAATAATTGTAAAATGGATACTATCATTTGTGTCTTTAATCGTCTCACCTTTTGAATTAACCCCAGTATGAATGAGAAAAGAGTAATCTGAATTGAGTTTAGGTAGAACAGCAACTGCTAAACTTTCAAATTCCGCTCCTTTAGATCCAAGTAAAGCTCCAGCGATATTTGTATATTCCATAGGTGATAAAATTTCTGCTTTATCCAAAAGTTCACAATATATTCTAAATCTTATTATTAATCATCGCAGGATTTAAAAACATCAAATTATCATATCCGTCAATATGGTCGAAGCCCATATTTTGATAGAAGGCTTTTAGTTTGTAGAATGATTTTTCGAAATCTTTGTCTAGAATATTCAAGTTCATTTGGTCATCCCATTTTTTGTTAGGTATAGAATATTTTTGAGATTCAAATTGAATTGGAAAAGTCTGAACAACAAATAAACCACAACTTGATGCAAATTTTAAGCAGACATTTTTAAGAACCATTTTACCAATTTTTTTGCTTCTAAATTCTTCTAGAATTTCAATCCTTTGAATGATGCAAAGGTCAAGGTTATTAAAAGTGAAATTGTAATAATCCTGAATGTCTTCATTGAAATCATTTTCATCAAAATCAAAAATCCTATTTCCTATCCGAACAACATACTCTTCTGAATCAAAAATCTCATGAATGTTGTTTTGCTGATTCAAGGCTTCTCCAATATGGATGAATTTCAATACTATTTTTCCTATTTGAATTTCATTTTCATCCTCTGGATTTATTTGAAGAATAGAGCCAACATAAGTTGAGATGAAATCACTTGGACT
>CAYGRM010000104.1:4563-11913 GCA_964352225.1 uncultured Saprospiraceae bacterium
ACTATTATCATTAATTGGAAAAAATATATTAAAGTCTATAAAATAACAATACTCTTTCATTTTTGTAAAATCTAATTTTAGTTATCAAAAACATCCATTGCATCATCCAAATCCTTATTTATAATTTTAGCATATACCTCAGTAGTGCGAACCGAAGCATGACCTAACAGTTTACTTACGTGATGTATTTTCATGCCTTTGCTCAATGCTCTTGTTGCCCAAGTATGGCGACTTGTATGGAAACTAACTCGTTTTTCAATTCCAACCTTTTTTGCAATAATTAAGAGACTTTTATTTGCAGAAACATTCTTACTATTTATAGCATCAGATAATTCATTCTTTGTTTGATAATCTCGGTCGTCAAGAATTGGAAAAATTCTATCACTTAGTTTTTGATTTTCCTTTTTATATTTTAGAATAATTTCTAAAGCTTTTTGAGGTAGTTTTATAGCGACTTGACTATTTGTTTTTTTCGTTCTCATAGTAATATGTGTTCCATTAAAATGTAGCCACTTTAAAGTACAAATATCAGAAACTCTAAGTCCTCCAGCATAACAGGAAAATACAAAAGCATCATGGTGGACTTCTCGCATAGAACCTTTTACCACATTAAATTCTTCGAAGGCTTTTAATTCAGTTTCTGTCAAATATGATTTGTTGGTCTTTTCCCATTTCAACTTGTAACGATTAAATGGATTTTTTTCAAAAGGAAAAAGTTGTTCATCTACGGCTTCGTTGATTACTCTTCTTACTGATTTTAAATCTGTATGTCTAGTGTTATTACAATTCCCATGTTTCTCGAAAAGATACTTTTCATATTTTTTAAGGAAGGGGATATCGATATCTTCCATATAGAGTTTTTGCTCACCTACATATTCTTTCATTTTATTAAGTGCAGTTCGGAATCTTTTGAAAGTTCGTTCTTTTCCTTTATCTCGATAGTCCTGAGCATACTTATAAGCATATTCAAAAAAGTCAGGACTACGCTTGGAAGATACCCGATTTAGTATATCCTGAGTTCTCACAATTGGGTGTTCTAATTCAAGGTCAACGAATGCAGCTTGAGCCTCTGCAAGTTTTACTTTTATCAATGAATTTATTCTGGTAGAGTTGGAGTAGGAGCCTCTTACTCGTTGATTTCCTTCATCCCAATACTTTGGCTCCAGTCTGATATTGAGGGAGATAAATTTAGTTTTCCTGTTTTTGGTTACACGTAACCAAAGAGGAGCGAGACCTGCTTTGTTGGTCTTTTGTTTTCTAAGTACTACTTTTATTGTTACCATTTTCTTACGTTTTTTACTATCCTAAAGGTACAACAAAAGGTACAACTTTTTGATTATAGTTATGCTTTTTATTTCTTTAATTTGCGTACTATACAACATAATCACCTGATTATCAGGTGATTAAGTAAAAACAAGTGTATCACTATATTGATGATTAATTACCGCCTCGGGTACATCATTTATAAAAAGCTCAATCATCTTCGGATGGTTGAGCTTTTTTTATTTTATGAGGACAGATAAAAATTCGAAACCTCAAGTCGGTTGAATAGCAAAGCTAATTCCGAGCTGTGTAGTTTTATTGGAAATTAGGGAAATAAAATATATATAAATGTCTTAAAATCAGAACATTTGATGTACTTTTAAGTGATTTAAAATATTTAAATCAAACAGATAAAAATCAACCTAAGATGAAAAACCGAACTTCCCTTACGCTATCGTTAATACTGTGTCTGACTTTATTTAGTCAATGTAGTAGTATGAAAAATAATAAAATAGCTAAACGAAATAAGGAAACTGTAAGGCTATGGTTTGAAGAGGGCTGGAATAATAATAGAAATGAGGAACTCATTGAAAGGTGTTTTGATCCTAGCTGGACAGATGGAAACCCACTTAGGCCCGAACAAATTGCAGGTTATGAAGGTATGCTTCAATTAATCAAGAGCTATAAATTGGGGGCAACAGAAACACATTTTACGATTACCCATCTGTTTGCTAATGAATCCCAAGTGGCCATTCGCTATGAAGTAGAAGCAGTTCACTCGGGATTTTTATTTGGAATTCCGGCCACCGGGAAACATTTCACCTCAACAGGTATCGTGCTCTATGAAATGATCGATGGAAGAATTGCCGTCTCCTGGCAAGAACTGGATCTTACTTCAATCATCAGCCAATTAAAAGACTAAATGATAAAATGATGCTATGATCGATTTTAGATGTACAGCACCTTTTGCTTTCATCTAAAAGATATTGAAGGATACATCTTACAGTTCTGTCTTTTTTGTATAGAGAGTAATTAGTTTTAAAAAAAATATGGAGTGAGTCTGAGTGAATACCTTGAATGATATTAATGGGACTATTTACTGATTAATTTAGCTTATATTTTTTCACCATCATTTTTGGGATACCTATATCTTTTCGCCCAATAACGTAAACAAATTCAGTATCAATACCTACCACTTCCTGATAAGCAAGTTCATTAGGAATGGAATAGAATTTAACAATTTGAGCACGATCATTATTCGTATTCAGCTTGTGAATATCATTTTTTGAATAAAAATAAACGGCTTCATTGAGTTGTACGTTTAACAATTTAAGCTGGGTGTTCCAATCCAAATCTAAATCTATCTTTTCTTTCCCAAAATCATTTTTAGCATCAAAGCTCAAAAAATCCTCATTTACATAGTCTAATAAATATAGTTTTTCTTGATAAAAAAAGTTTAATACCTTAATGGGTTTTGACTCAACATTTAAATAATTACTGACCAACCTACCCAGTTCATTATTAATGATTAATCTAGTTAAGTCGCCATCCCAAGTTCCATCTGCTACAATATTAGGTTTTCCTATTCCTGTATCGATTCCACTTTCATCTGGGTTTGCAATGGCTTGAGAATATTCACCAATTATTTCATAGTAATGACTTCTAGCTACTTTTTCTGCATCTTTATCAAAGATAGAAGCAATGGTTTTCTGCTTTCCTTGATCCCAAATTTTGATATATTTTTTCCTCTTATTATGATTAGAAAAAAATTCGTAAACCATTTTTGATTTATAATGTGCAACGCAAGGTTTTAAATTTTCATTAAATGTGGAAATACTCATCTCAGCAACTATCTCTATTTTTTCTTTTACCGATAGTTGAAAACAACGAGAATTAGATAACACATAAAGACTGCCGAGACAACTGACCTGAAAAGAATTTATCTTTTTCATTTTTTCTTTTGTTAAAAAAGAACCCTCTTTATCATATTGAAATAAGTATCGAATATTTTCATCTATGGCAATCAAAAAAAATGACTCATCGTAAATGACCATATCTAAGATAGTCCAATTTGTTTTTTCAAATAAGTTTAATTCCTTTTGATCGGTTACCGTAATTTCAGAAATTTCGAAGATTCTTTTTTCTAGCGTAAAGTCAAATTTATAAATATCGAAAGCGTCATTTAAAGAAATGATGGTATCTAAATTTTCGTATCCCAAAAAAGAAATTGAAAATTTTGCGGAGGATAATGGTTCGTTGAGTTCGAAAAAAAAATCTCCAACTTCATCTACTACCTGTTGTAAACTATCTTGTAAAGTGACTAGTGCACCATAGGCATTTTCTTCTTCATTCAATCGAACTTGTCCTTGGATGGTTATCTTTTGAGCAGATAAAAATGAAATAGAGGCAAAGAAAAAAAGGAAGAGAATAGTAATAGTTTTGGTTGAAAAAGTTACCTGATTCATAGTTTTATAGTTTTATATTTTCAAATCGTAATACCACTTTTTATGCGGTATGCTTACTTCTAACAAGATAGCTTCTTATTTTTTTTCATAAAGTCTCGATTTACAAAAAGACATTGGGAGACAAATTTAAAGTTATCTCCTCCAAGAGGCTTGAAGGAGATAAACTTAAATACAAAACTTAATCCATGATCACAATATAGTCCTCATTAACTTCTATCACATCAAACTCTCTATCCAATAGATGAATCACCGCACTATTGGCATTATAGAAAATAGTAGGACTAAAACCTTGATAACCTTTGGCAATATGTGGTGTTAGGGCAAAAGTTTTTTCATTTGGCATGCCACAATACATGATGGTAAATTTCCCCTTCAAAAAACCTTTTTTAATAGATAGCAATGAACCGGTGTAAATTTTATATTCCATTGGGTGAATTGAGTTGATGACAAAACTCCAAGATATACTTTTAGCGATAAAACATAAAAAATTCAAAGTGAATTTAGTTCTTGTAGATTGTTTTTTCTGAATAGAGATTATTCTGATAAGTAGGTAAATACTTGAATACTAGATTGTTACGTATTAGTTTATGAAAAAATCAATGAATGTTTCGAGTTAGAAAAATTAGATTTAACTATTGAAGTTTATCCTAATCCTTCAAGTGGAGAATTTAAAATTAATAGCCCAATTTTTTGAATTGGATATACTGAAATTTTAGTTTATGTTATTGACGGAAAAGTATTGTTACAAAAGAATGAAAGTAGCCGATGTGAGACTAGTTCTATTGATTTGACTTCCATACAAAATGGCATTTACATTCTACAACTTCAAAATGGAGATCATTTTGTCAATTAAAAAATAGTAATAGCTAATTAGTTTTTATCCAAAAATCATTTCCCAACCAAAAGCTGCAACTTTAAAAACTAGCCAAATCATTAAAACAAAAAGTAAAACTAAAACGAATAATATCGGTAGGACTACTCGCCAAATACTACCATTATATTCTCCTTCACCATAATGTTCTCTTAATAGGTTATAATTCCGCCGATTCGATTTGAAATACAAATCAAATATATCCCCAAAGAGCGGAACACTTCCTACCACAGTATCTAAAACAATATTCAGAAGCATTTTTGCCAAAACTTGCCCACTCGCTCCATGTTTTGCCATCGTAATAACTAAACCTCCTGAAAAAAGAAAACTTATCAAATCGCCAGCATATGGAACCAAGCCAATGATAAAATCTAAGCCAAAAGTAGTTTTCGTACCTGGAATTCGAAATTGGGAATCTAATAATTTAGAAAAAGTATCTATGCCTTGCAGCTCAGCAGGGGTGGAGTTTTGATCTTCCATTTTTGAATTTTTATTAAAAAAGCAAAACT
Organism: uncultured Saprospiraceae bacterium; assembly: GCA_964352225.1. Taxonomy (GTDB): domain Bacteria; phylum Bacteroidota; class Bacteroidia; order Chitinophagales; family Saprospiraceae; genus CAJQQY01. The sequence goes on from CAYGRM010000104.1 coordinate 9,672, forward strand.
AAAGTAATGTTTAAATATAATAGAGTTTTATTAATTGTATTTTACAGCAGTAGTTTCCTCATTCGTAATTTTCTTGTTTTGAAAATTTTAAAAATCTGACAAAAAAGTGAATAAAAAAAACTGAAATTCCACCATTAAAAAACTTAATTTTGCGCCATGAATTTACAAAATGATCTTTTACTCAGAACAGCTCGTGGAGAGAAAGTCGAGCGACCACCAGTATGGTTAATGCGTCAAGCAGGAAGAATATTACCACAATATAGAGCCTTGAGAGGTAAGCTCTCAGGATTCAAAGAATTGGTAGAAACGCCTCATTTGGCAGCAGAAGTTACGATCCAACCAGTCGATGAATTAGGGGTGGATGCAGCTATTATTTTTTCTGACATTTTAGTGATTCCAGAGGCAATGGGATTGACTTATGAAATGGTAGAGAAGAAAGGCCCATGGTTCCCAAAAACTATTGAATCGCTGAGTGATGTAGAGAAATTAGGCTCAGGCGAAAGCATTATTGGTGAATTACAATATGTTTTTGATGCCTTGTCTGTAACGAAAAAAGAACTAAATGGGAGAGTGCCATTGATTGGTTTTGCAGGAGCTCCCTGGACCATTTTTTCCTATATGTTAGAAGGTTCTGGCAGTAAAACTTTCTCCAAAGCTCGAAAATTTTTATATCAAAATCCGAAAGCTGCGCATTTGTTATTGGAAAAAATTACTGATACCACCATTGCATATTTGCAACAAAAAGTTCGTTCAGGTGCCAATATGATTCAGGTATTTGATTCTTGGGCTGGAATTTTACCTCCCTATCAATATTCAGAATTTGCAGTTCCATACATCAAAAAAATTGTAGACTCAATTAAAGATGTTCCAGTAATTGTATTTGCCAAAGGAGCCTGGTTTGCAATGGAAGAATTAGCACAATTAGACTGTCAGGTTTTAGGGGTAGATTGGAATACTAAAGTGAGTGATCTGAGAGGAAAATTGAATGTTCAACAAGTTTTACAAGGAAATTTAGATCCATGTATGTTGTATTCTTCAGAGGAAAATGTTCGTGCAGCTACCTTAAAAATGTTGAATGATTTTGGAGGAAAGCATATTGCTAATTTGGGGCATGGAGTTTATCCAGATACGCCGCTTGATAATGTTAAAACTTTTGTAAATACAGTAAAAAGTTATTCTTATTAGTTTAATTTATTTAGGTTAAAACTAAATTTATCATTAAACTGAAAAGATATGAAATTCGTAATAACCGTACTTTTAGTTTGTTCCAATTTAATCTCTTTTGCTCAGACCAAAGAAGATTTTTTGGCTTGCTTCGAAATCATCATGGAGCAGGAAGATTTTCAACCTGCCTTCGAAAATAGAGGTATTACAGGTGAAAGCCTAATCATTGTAACTAATAATAATAGGTCAGCCAATCAAAATGAGATTGAGAAAATTAGGAATTCATTGACAACTAACGATTTCTATAATTTTAGTGAAACGGTAAAAGTAATTCAAGGTGATGATAAAGCGGTCAGGAGCCAAGGATATGATCCAATACATGTATTACAAATTGGATTTGGAGGACAGAAAGATGTTTTAGTATTCATGCTAAGTACTGGAATTGAAAATCAAAATTTGATGTATAATTGGAATTATAAATTCGTAAAAAAAGAACAGGAATGGATTTTAGTTGGTCAAAATATATGGAAAACTAAAATACGTTAGATTAATTTTGCTCACAATCAATTCATCGACTTTTTTCTTATTTCGTGTATTTATCTATATTTGCGTTGTCAGGTGATCTAGGGAAAATAATTTTAAAGATTTACCTTTCAATCAACACCTTTCCAAGAACATATATTTACAAACAAATGTAAATAATTTATCAGGTAGCCAAAGCTACACATTAAATTATTTTTATACTTTAACTTACTAAAAATCAATAGTTTATGGGCTGGTTTAGGAGGCTAAAAGACGGAATTACCACCAAAACGGTAAACAAGAAAGATACTCCAGATGGTGTGTGGTATAAGTGTAAGAAGTGTAAAGAAGCAAGTACAACCAAAGAATTCAAGGAGAATTTTTACAAATGTCCAAAGTGCAATGCTCATGCGAGAATTGGTTCTGAAGATTATTTTGAAATAATTTTTGATGGAAAATATACAGAGCTTTTTGAAGATTTAATCTCTAAGGATTTCTTGAACTTTACCGATTTGAAACCTTATGACGAACGGCTAGAAGCTGCTAGGAAAAAGAC
>CAYGRM010000104.1:11923-17990 GCA_964352225.1 uncultured Saprospiraceae bacterium
AATTTGAATGATGCGATGGTTGTAGCAACTGGAAAGCTTAATAAAAAGTCGTTAACTATTGCCGCTATGGATTTTTCCTTTATTGGTGGTTCAATGGGATCAGTAGTTGGGGAAAAAATTTCAAAAGCTATCGATTATTCCATTGAGAATCGTACTGCATTTATGATTATCTCTAAGTCAGGAGGTGCTAGAATGATGGAATCTGCCTTTTCTTTGATGCAAATGGCTAAGACTTCAGTAAAATTGACCCAATTGGCTGAGGCAAAATTACCTTATTTCTCTTTTATGACCGACCCAACAACTGGGGGGGTTACTGCTTCTTTTGCCATGTTGGGAGATATTAATTTTGCTGAGCCAGAAGCGTTGATCGGTTTTGCTGGACCTAGAGTAATTAGAGAAACTATAAAAAAAGATCTTCCAGAAGGTTTTCAAACCTCTGAATTTTTACTGGAACATGGATTCCTTGATTTCATTGTAGATCGAAAAGATTTGAAAGAGAAAATAAGTGATCTAGTGGCTTATTTTTAAAAACCATAAAATAATAAAAAACGCCCTTTCAGATTTTCTGAAAGGGCGTTTTTAGTTAGAAACTAAATTAAAATTTATTCCTCAATCACCACAAAACTTTTCTCTAGAGGATCAAAAACCTCTTTCAAAGTCTCTAAATATGACTCACCATGTTTCATGTAAAAAGCCATAAAATTATCTTTTCGTTCTTGCAAACCATTTGAGGGGAAAAGCTTGTCTTTAAGATTCCTTAATTGATTGATGGAAATTTCATGCTTTTGCTTTTCAGCTCGCATCACCCGACTTTCGAGGTTTTCTAAACTTTTAATTTGTTTGGCTGCTTCAGCTAAAACTGTTTTACCTAAACTTGCATCAACTTCGATGGTCTTATTCTTTACCTTTTCAAATATAGCTTCAAGCTCCTTTTTTTCTGCCGAAAAATTCAATTCTCCTTCTGAATTTTCTTTGACAAAATCTTTGATTATTTCTTCCGTATCTTGAAAAAGAGCTGTTGAAGTCATGCCTAATTTATCTATTCTTTTTTTGGTTCCCTGATCTATCCATACTGCTGAATTTCTTCTAATCAACATTGGGAAGTTTATCTTGAAATATTCGAATTGGGTTTTCCTTTCCAGCCAATAAGCTAGTTCTCCACCTCCTCCAACATAGGCTAAATTTGGCAAAATCAACTCTTGATACAAAGGTCGCATAATCACATTGGGTGAAAAATGCTCTGGATGATTTTCAATTTCTTTTTCCATCTCTTCTTTTGAGAAAGAGATATCCGTATTCAGAACTTGGTATCGATCATTTTCGAAAACAATTCTTTCCCGGATCTGAGGATTAAGGTAGAAGAAGTTTATTTCTCTAGGCGAAGCTTGAGTTTTGAAGCCAGCTTCATTTAATTGTTCAGCAGCAGCTTCCACTAATGGTTGAGAAGCTTGATTGAAAATTTCATCTTTGATAATTGGAATAAACTCTCTTTTTAAATCAGCTTGATTCATATTCAAACAAACCAAACCATCTTTTCCAAATAATTCATTCACTAAAGAAAGTGCAGCATCAGAATAAGTCTCATACTTGGTATGAGAGCGTTCCATTAAGTCGTAAACGGCTTTAGCATTTTCTGATTCTCCTAGAATTTCTTTTAATTCTGCTAAGACATTTTTAAGACTAGCCGTTTTCATTGCTCCCACAGAGCCTGTTTCTTCATTTTCCCAAAGTAACTCTTTAGAAAATAAATTAGCATGATTCATCTCTTCGAAGTCATGGTCTTCTCCACCAGTAATGAAAACCGGAACGAACTGATAATCAGGTAGGTATTTATTTAATTTTTTAGCTAGGTTAAGCGTAGAAATGATCTTATAAATATAATAAAGTGGTCCAGTAAAAAGACTTGGTTGATGAGCTGTAACTAAAGTAAAAGTATTTTGTTCTGCTAACTTTTCGATATTGGACTTAACATTTTCATGCATTCCTAATTTTGAATATTGTTGTAACAATGCTTTTACAAGAACCTTTCGATTGGTGTTATCCTTCTTTTTGTCCTCAATAATTTGAGCAAAAGAATCATACTCAGTTGAGTATTTATAAAATGGTTTTAAAGCTTCGTCTTCTCTTGCGTATGCCTTATCTCTAGAAGAAACTTGAGGTACCTCTTCGTATGGGATTAAGGTTACTTTTACGTCCAACTTGTTTTTAGTTTCAGGTTCGATTATCATGTTTTTTTATTTTCTCGAAAGGTGATTTTTTCACTATATTTGGCAACTGCAGTAATAGTAAAATTTTGTAACACAAATTTACTGTTGCAAATCTAGAAACAACAATATAACTAAAATGTTTTTGGTAAAAAATTTTCATCTTTTTTCAAAACAAAAAATCACTTCTTACCTATGTATATTCTTTCATTAGATCAAGGAACAACTAGTTCAAGAGCAATTATATTTGATAAAAAAAGCAATATTATAGCAGTTGAACAACAAGAGTTCACTCAATATTTTCCTAAAAGTGGATGGGTGGAACATGATGCAAATGAAATTTGGAATTCACAACTTCAAGTGGCTCAAAAGGTTTTGAAAAAGAATAAAATCAAGCCAAAGGAAATTTCAGCTATTGGAATTACCAACCAACGTGAGACAACATTGGTTTGGGATAAAAATACAGGAGAACCTATTCACCGTGCTATTGTTTGGCAGGATCGTCGTACAGCTCCCTTTTGTGATAAATTGAAAAAGCAAGGCTACGAAAGTTATGTGAAAAAAAATACTGGTTTAGTCGTTGATGCCTATTTTTCAGGGACAAAGATTAAATGGATTCTAGATAATGTAAAAGGTGCAAGAGCAAAAGCGAAAAAGGGTGATTTATTTTTTGGGACGATGGATACTTGGTTAATTTGGAAGTTGACTGGAGGGAAAGTGCACGTGACTGATTATTCCAATGCTTCAAGAACGATGATTTATAATATTAAAAAATTATCATGGGATGATAAAATGCTTAAGGTGATGAAGATCCCATTTAACATGTTGCCTGAGGTAAAACCTTCAAGTGAAGTTTACGGAAATACATTGTTAGAAATTTTTGGGAAAGAGATTCCTATCGCTGGAATTGCAGGAGATCAACAAGCTGCTTTATTTGGTCAAGTTTGTCATCAAAAAGGAATGGCAAAAAACACCTATGGAACAGGCTGTTTTATGTTAATGAATACTGGAGAAGAAATGGTTACCTCAAAATCAGGATTGTTGACTACGATTGCTTGGGGGATTGATGGAAAAGTGACTTATGCGCTAGAGGGAAGTGTTTTTGTAGCTGGAGCTGCTATCCAATGGTTGCGTGATGGCTTAAAAATATTAGATGACTCACCTGACTCTGAATATTTAGCTTCCAAGGTTGAAGATACTGGAGGGGTAGTGGTAGTACCGGCCTTTGCAGGATTGGGAGCACCTTATTGGGATATGTATGCGCGAGGGGCTATTTTTGGTTTAAGTCGCGGAACAACAAAAGCACATATTATCAGAGCTACTTTAGAATCATTAGCTTACCAAGTAAAAGATGTATTAAATGCAATGGAAAAAGATTCTAATGTTGAATTAAAAACATTGAGAGTGGATGGTGGAGCTTCAGCAAATGACCTGTTGATGCAATTCCAATCCGACATGCTCGACACTAATGTGGAGCGACCAAAGATTATTGAAACAACAGCACTAGGTGCAGCGTACTTAGCTGGCTTAGCGGTTGGTTTTTGGAAAAAAAGTGATATTCAAAAAAGTTGGCAATTGGATAAAAAGTTTTCTTCAAATATGAATGCTAAAGAAAGAAAAAAGAAATACGGTGATTGGAAGAAGGCGGTAAAAAGATCAATGGGGTGGGAGAAGTAAGTTTATTTTTGATGCTCATTTCACATTAAAACTGCTTAAATGCTAAGTTATATTTTTAGAAAATTTGTTTATGGAATCGTAGTATTATTTTTAGTAGTACTCACTATTTCGTCCATTATTTATCTTTCTCCAGTTGATCCTGCAGCCCTTACTCAAGGGCAACGAACAGATACCCAGACGATAGAAGCAGTACAGAAAGAATATGGATTAGATCAACCTCTACATGTTCAATTAGGAAAATATCTAAGAGATATTTCTCCATTAGATATTTTACCTAACAATAATATTACAAAAGAAAAATATAGTTATATCCCAATTGTTCCGATTGGTGGCGAGAGCTACATTTCCATAAAGAAACCCTTCCTCAGGAAATCTTACCAAACGGGAGAACAAGTAAGTATGATGTTAGGAAAAGCAATTCCTCAAACGATAGTTTTAGCTTTCTCAGCAATTTTATTGGCATGCATCATTGGAATCTTCTTAGGCGTAATGGCCGCTTTGAGAAAAAATAGTTGGTTGGACAGCACAGCGATTGTGACTTCCGTTATGGGATATTCTTTACCAAGTTACGTATCAGCTATTTTGTTGGCCTTAATTTTTGGATATTATTTACAAGCATGGACCGGACTTAATGTTCAAGGAAGTTTATTTGGGATAGATGATTTTGGCGAAGAAAAAATCTTTTGGAAAAATTTAATTCTTCCAGCAATTGCCTTAGGAATTCGTCCAATTGGAATAATAACTCAGCTAACTCGAAGTTCAATGTTAGATGTTTTATCTCAAGATTATATTAGGACTGCAAAAGCAAAAGGACTTACCAAAACAAAAGTTATCTTCAAACATGGACTTAGAAATGCTTTAAACCCTGTCGTAACTGCCGTCTCTGGTTGGTTTGCAGCACTATTGGCTGGAGCCTTTTTTGTGGAAAATGTTTTCAGTTATAATGGGTTAGGAAAAATTACGGTAGATGCATTGTTGACCAGAGACATTCCGGTGGTACTTGGAGCAATTTTATTTACCGCTTTATTATTCGTTATGATAAATTTGCTTGTTGATATTTTATACACCTTTCTAGATCCTAGAGTTAAATTAAATTAATACCCAATTCATTAGTAATCCTATTTTATTTGTTCTTAAATAGAAAATGGACTTGGAATTAAATTTCCAAGTCCATTTTTGAGTATCATGCTTTTGTCTTTTTAAAAAAAAATGTGGATCAGCGAAGGTTAATTCTGAATGCCCGTTTTTAGCGCTTGGGTGTAACTTTGTAGCCAATTCCTTTAATAGTTTTAATAATCTCAGAACCAACTTTATCTCTTAACTTACTGATATGAACATCGATAGTTCTATTTCCAACAATTACATCAGAACCCCAGACTTTTCTATAAATTTCTTCACGCCCGAACACTTTCCCTGGCTTTTGGGAGAGCAACCACAGGATGTCAAATTCTTTTTTTGCCAAATCAATTTTTTCTCCAGATTTAAAGACCTCAAATCTTTCTTTATCAATAGACAAAACTCCAATTTGGAGATTGGTAGAAGCGTTTTCTGAATTTCGCTTATTTCCTAATCTTCGTAATAATGCTTTTACGCGCGATATTAAAAGTCTTGGTCGAATGGGTTTTTGAATATAATCATCTGCACCTGCTTCTAATCCAGCTATTTGAGAGTACTCTTCTCCTCGAGCAGTAAGAAATGTGATTAGCGTATTTTTTAATTCGGGAATAGCCCGAAGTCGATGACAAGTTTCAACCCCATCCACACCAGGCATCATTACATCTAAAATAATTAAATGCGGATTTTCCTTTTCCGCAATTTTAATTCCTTCTAATCCAGTTTCTGCTGTAAAAACTTGATAATCTTCTTTTAATAAATTGTATTTCAAAAATTCTAAAATATCTGGTTCATCATCTACTAACAAAATTTTAATCGGAGTCATTACATCATTTTTTTTCAAAAGTATTTCAGTATCTAAATTTTTTTTCATCCAATAAATCTAATCGTTTTCTTTTAGGCAATGAAATCAAAGAAATAGACTTAAAGATAAGTTAACTCAAATTTAACTTTCAAAAAGAAATCTTTAACACAAAATTTACAAACCAAAATCTTCCATTATTTACTTTAAATTTTTGTAAAAAAAATCTTGAAATGTAAATCTATGGTAAATAAAAACACCTCTTTTCAAC
>CAYGRM010000105.1:0-17904 GCA_964352225.1 uncultured Saprospiraceae bacterium
CTTTTTCATGATTTTGTATTATTTAAGTTTTGACTCAGTAATTGCTTAGCTTTTTTATGAAATGTTTGGGTTTCTAATTTAAAATAAACCTGAAACTTCAATTCACCTGCCTCATGTTTTTGTTGAAAATGGAAAGTCTTTTTTCCTTGTGGTTTAACTTCCGTCAAATACAGTTCAGCACATTGAACCCCACCCAAATTATCCCCTTTTTCAGAATGAATAACACGAGCGTGAAAATTAGATTCACACAGGACAACACTTTGATTGGGAAGATTTTCCCCACATTTAGGAGGGAAAAAATAGGTCCAAGTGCCTGTCTTATTGATCAATAATTCATTGCCTTTTATCCATCTATGATAATGGTCAGGGTTTAGTTTCCATTGCTTAGCCCCAGTAAACATGAAGGGAGATGGGTTATGGTTTTCACCACTCTCGGGGTCAAAACATATTTTTCCAGGTTTTACACTTATCTCACCGCAAAATGCTTTAAGAATTTCAAGTGAACTTTCTTTCTCATTTTCAAAAACTATTTTTTCGATGGTAGCGGTCACATAGACCGTGTAATTGAAGTTTTGCATGGTTTGCATTTGATATTTAGTGTTATGGTTAAAGCCAACAAAAGCAATAACCTTTTCGTAATTTTTAATTTTGAGAGAAGGATAATCTAATAATTTAGAGTCTTTTAGAATTTTTGTTATTGCCCTTCCTGTTTTTTTGCAAAAATTGTAAAAGACTCTAAAATGATCATTGAGTGAAACTTCCGTGAGTGCAAGAAAACTGACACCATTTTGTAATCTCCGAACAAAGCGATTGAGAACTTATTTTTAAACAATTTTTGTAAAACCTATGGCAATCCTCTGCACATTTTATTGTGCTTTTAGGCTTTTTGCCTCCTCCATTATTCGGTTTTGCATTTAAGTAAGCTGTAAATTTTTCTCGAAGCTGAATAGATTCGTTAACTAAAGATTTTTGTTGAGCCTCCTTCAAGTTATCGGCATTATTAAGACGGGTTTCTATATCCTCATACTTCTTCATAAGAAGTTGTAATTCTAATTCTTCAGATTTAGATGATTGGTAAGTAGTTACGGTTTCAATTCTAAAATGAACCACAAATTTTGACCCGCCAGATTCATGTCTTTGTTGAAACTGAAAAGTCTTTTCCCCTTGCTGTTTCACCTGATTTAAATAAACATCATTGAAACATGCCCCCCCGCAAGGTTCATTTAATTTGTCATCCGGATCATGTGGCATATCCCTTTCATCTAAATTTGATTGACATCTTACAACAGTTTGATGGGAAGGGTCTTTGTCACATTTTGGAGGAAAATAATAAGTCCAAGAGCGGGTATAGTTTATAGGCAAAACATCACCTTTTTTCATTCGGTGGTATTGGTTAGGTTTCAATTCCCATTTGCCAATTCCAGAATAGTTAACTGGGGGATGATCTTCTCCAGTATCAACATCAAAACATACATAACCTGGGATAACTTTAATTTCTCCGTAGATTTCTTCTGTTTTATCCGAACTTCCATCGTAAGCATTTACGCAAACGATTTTTTCGATAGTGGCTTTAACATTTACTGTGTAATTGAAGTTATGAGTTTGAATTTGTGCTTGAATTACACTTTGATTAAGGATTGCGAATAGAGCAATCAATGATATTATTTTTTTCATGATTGTATTTTTTATGAGAAAGTTAATCCAGAGTTTATTTTTCAAAATCAAACTACTGAATTAACCTTCCCTATTTTAGTTTATTTATGAACCGTTCCTAATTGACTTTTAGGTTATTTATATTCTTTTTTGAGTGGAGGTTTAGATCTGGACAAATCACTTATTGTGGCATGTCCACCACACATAACCCTAAATGTTTCTTCCAAAAATATTAGCGACTTTCCATCTACACAATCATTATTAACCTGACATCGAGCCCAATCACAAAATGCTGATTTACAATGAGCATCCACAGAAGTAGGTCCTGGAGTTGATTCCCACCAATCACAGAATCTATCAACTGGATTCTTTTTTTGGGCTTTCATAGTTTTAATCATGCTTTGTTTTTCAAAAACATAATCCTCATATATTTTTCCTTTTGCTAATGCTATTTCCTTCTTATCTCCTGTAAACAAATTAAATTCTACAGATTTGCGTCCATCTTGAAAGAATATATAGCTTACACTTTTATCCTGATTAGACATTAAATACAAAGGGGTAGGAGTTAAACCACTAACTTTTTTAAATATGAATTGATCCATTAAAGTAGTTACGGTTTCAATTCTAAAATGAACCACAAATTTTGACCCGCCAGATTCATGTCTTTGTTGAAACTGAAAAGTCTTTTCCCCTTGCTGTTTCACCTGATTTAAATAAACATCATTGAAACATGCCCCCCCGCAAGGTTCATTTAATTTGTCATCCGGATCATGTGGCATATCCCTTTCATCTAAATTTGATTGACATCTTACAACAGTTTGATGGGAAGGGTCTTTGTCACATTTTGGAGGAAAATAATAAGTCCAAGAGCGGGTATAGTTTATAGGCAAAACATCACCTTTTTTCATTCGGTGGTATTGGTTAGGTTTCAACTCCCATTTGCCAATTCCAGAATAATTAATTGGTTGGTGATCTTCTCCTCTATCGACATCAAAACATACATAACCTGGGGTAACTTTAATTTCTCCGTAGATTTCTTCAGTATTATCTGAATTTCCATCGTAAGCATTTACACAAACGATTTTTTCGATAGTGGCTTTAACATTTACTGTGTAATTGAAGTTTTGAGATTGAATTCGTGCTTGAATTTGTGCTTGAATGGCACTTTGGTTGAGGATTGCGAATAGAGCAATCAATGACATTATTTTTTTCATGATTGTAATGGTTTAATGGTTTGTTAATTGTAATTGATTAGAGGTCTATCTTTGACTGCAAATTTTAAGACTCAATGTTTAATTTTATTATAATATGATGATTGAAGATTAATTTGAAATCAAAGTGATGGCAACTATTAGCCAAAGAAAAAACGTAAGAGTACATTTATTTTTAGAGCTTTGAAATCGAAAAATAAACCCGATAAGAGTTATTATTTGATTTTACTAGTTTCGAAAAAGTGTTGGTATTATTGAAGATTTCATGGACTGTTCCAATTGAATCATCCTCTCCTCCTTGTTTTTGGTAGGACACCAAATCAAAAAGATCACCAACAGTTTTTCTTGCTTCTTTGCAAGGCAAAAATGGATTGAGAACCCTGCCAAAATAATTATCCATATAATCCGCCTCCCACCCTGTGGTGAAAACCCGGTAGGATTTTCCTTTCGGCAAATACACTTTCACATGCAAGTCAAATGGGAAAAGATATTTGGCTTTAGGGTATTTATTTTTAAGGAAATAAAGTCCATACTCCCAAGCCTCACCCAAACCGTAGGATAAAAAATCCTCGTCCTCCACCAACTCGTTTAAGAAAAACCATTTTCCTCCTAAGTCAGCGAATAACCTGAATTCTCCAGGATCGCCATCATTTCCTTCCTCTTTGTCTAAAATTTCTATTTTTTCGAGTGTAATTTTTAGTCCTTCAATTTTGAAATCCGAAGCTATACCATGGGTTCTGCTATCATCCCAATACAAATAAAAGGTCTGTGCAAAAGTGACATCATTAGCTACGTTTTTAGTTTTCCATGGCATTTTAATTACTATGTGAGGCTCGTGTTGAATTGCTGTTCCATTTTCGAAAACTAAAACTTCTGGCTGCCCAAAAGAATCCCCGGGTCGTCGAGTCCAACCCCATTTTAATTTGGCCGTAGGACTTGGTTTTGGCAATTCATGTTTGAAAGTAATTTGATAATCTTTTTCAGCCATGTTAATAGGTTGACCAAAATCATGTAGCTTTTTATTATTCCAGATCACATTTCCATCACTATTTGCATAGACATCACACCTTGTGGCGAAATACCACGGTAAATTATTTTGATCTCCAAAAGGCGCATATTTTTCTGGTAAATCTCTTTGGATACCCACCAAAAAAGGAGGATGTATTTCTGTTTTTGCTGGAGGATGCCCTCTGTCCCAAATCCACATGCCCTCTACATGTACCCAGTCATTGATGGTTGGCCAATTCCAAAACTCATCCCTTCGACTGTGTCCTTTCGAATAAAACCCAAAACTCTTTCCTTCTTTACAGGCTTCTGAAGCTGGATTCCTTCTGTTATTTTGACCAACACCACTTTCCCACTCCACTTCAATGTCATTTTGATATTTAAATTTTTTGGAAGTACTATCGAATTGTTTTCCAAGTAAAAAATAATATGCAGGATCAGGTTTCACCTTAAATGTAAAATCATGTGTGAAATGAAAAAAAGGAAAATCCTGAGTAGCAGGAGTCGAATAATTATCTGTTATTCTTCCTTCCAGTATTTGAATATTTTTTTCAGGAAATAAAGTTTTTCCATTAGGAATTATTGTCTCACCAACTGTCCGCCATTCTGGAAATAATCCTGAAATATTTCTATCATCATCCACACCTAAATGCCCTAAAATTCCCATATCAGAAACCAAGTCTGCAAAACATTCTGAAGTATAGCCACTATCAGCTGCCCGACTATCTGGATTTCGTTCTGAGTAGGCTTTTGTAAAAAACCAAAGCTCATGATCATCGCCGCTTTTTTGAGTAATTTGCAATTCAAATCCCTTGATCGTTGGAATTTTTTTCCCAAAAACATTTACTGACCCCATCAAAGGATTGTCTAGTTTTATTACTTTTCCAGGCAGCAGGAATGGTTCTATAAAATAATACCCCGAAGCACTTTCTTCAATTAATCTCCATTTTTGAAGCTCTCTTTTTGAGGGAATTTCTGATGGGGTTGCTGCTTTTTCGAGAACCAATATCCCTGTGGAAATCTCTTCGGTTAAGGTCAAAAACAAGTCCTGTGATCTTGTTTTTATTCGAACTATTGATGGGTCTTCTCTATCTTGTTGCAATATAAAAACCTCATCAAAAAATCCTGTATTGACATTAGCCCAGATATGTTGTCCAACTGGAATTTGCCTTATATCATTAGGTCTCGCTTTAGGTCGCATTGCCTTTCTACCTGATTTTGAAAGAATAAAATATGGTCGTCCACTTTTTATTTCAGATGTATTGTTATTTAGTACCTCAGCTACCTTTGGTGCTTTGTTAGGTGGTGTGTTTGATGGTGGCACTTGCCCCAAAAGATTTAGAGCCATTACTTGAACCATCACAAATAATATCTTTTTCATTGTCAGTTTTTTTAAAAAGTTATTGAAAACTATTTCTTGAAATGTCTAACTAGGGATTTAAAAATCAATTTTTTATAGACCTCATGCCCATCGGGATTGGGATGCATAGTTCCCATGAAATCTCCTTGATTTTCGCAAGATTCTGTAGCACCTATGAAATAGGTTTGATTCGCACAATAACCATGTCCCCAAAATTCATTGGAAATATTGGATATGTAATTCCATCCATTTAGAGAACAAGTCTTTTGAATAGTTTTATTGAGTTCATTTCCAAAATGGATCAGAAGATTAATTTCGTAATTTTCTATGCTCACCAAACTGATTTCATCCAAAGTAACCTTGCCAAGATCCAGATCAATGTCAAAATTTAGAAACTCAAAAATTCCACAAGTTTCATGTGATTTTTTATCATCATCAGAGAATAAGCCTATAGGATAGCCCACCATAAAAATATCAGAAGGATCTACGTTTAGAAGAAACTCTATTTGACTTTTGAGGGTTTGATATTTTTGAGGTAGTTCAAGTAAGCGATTTTTAAGTTCCTGAACATTCCCTTCCTTCAAATATTTTATCACACTTGTATTCAGGACGGGACCAAATCCAAGGTCATTGCCTCCTATTGAAATAATCAAGGCATCCAGTTTTTTATTTCCCAAAATTCTTTTCATTTCCTGAACTTGACCAAGTCCCTGCCAGGTATGTTGTTTATTGATTAATCCATCATCTATTTTAGCTCCTGAAGTTGGGAGGAAAATTATTGTTGGTTCAAGTAAATGATATACTCCGTTTCTTTTCCACTCTTGATTTCCTAGTTTTTTCACTCCAGTATAAAATCCAGACCTTCTAGAACGATGAGCCAATGGTTCCATCCACGAAGCTGTCCCCCATGAATAATCGCTGCCACCGCTTAATTTATTAATTAAACCATCAATAGTAAGTGTTGCTGTTGCGGATTCGCAAATTCCTTCCTGAACCAATCCTGAACTCAAAAAACCCTCTGGATTGCCTTCGCCCGAAGCGAAAGAATCGCCCATAATTCCAATGTAATAATGGTGCACCATGACCTTCTTGACTTTGATCTCCTGCCGAGTTGCATGTTGAATGATCAACTTTACTTCGTACAATCCATCGCTTGGTAAGGAAAGTTTTACCTCGCATAATGATTTAAATTGTTGGGCTGGATCACCATTATTTTGAATTTCTTTTACTTCTCTAAAATCATTTTCTAAACTTTTTATTTCCCATCGGAATTTTTTGATTGAATAGGGAATCTTTGAAATAGAGGTTACCACAGGTTTAAAGCCCGTAGATTGGTCACCCTGAACAACTACCTTAGTTTCAACAGAAAAATTATCACAATAACTGCAAAACAATTTCAATTCAGGATTCAGATATTCATACTCATATTGGTGAGTAATTTTGTTATATTCTTTCGCTGAATTTCTAATGATATGCGTTTCGAAGGTTGTAGATTTAGCTACTTCCGGAGGTCCCTCAGGTGGTGCGTCTCTTGGAGGGGCAGAAACTTGAGCTTCTCCGGCTAGCGAAAAAATCACTAAAATCAGAACCCAAAAGTTCGATTGTAAATTGAGTTTCTTTTGTCTATTTGGTTTATTGAAGTCTTTCATTGCATTAAAGGTTTTTAAAAGTTATTTAAATCTGTTTTCTTAAAACCCCTTCTGGAGTTACTTAACTAAATCTTTGAAAAGAGTGAAAGATATATTTTGGAGTGATTGATTAATAACTCAAATTTAGAGGCAAAGCTCTATTCGTTTATTTGAAATTTCAATTCAAATAAATATTTTTTAATTTAATATTAAGATAATTCCTCATTTCTAAAATTATTTCTGAATCAAAACTGACTACACCATCTTCTCCAATTCAGAGTCGATTTATAAAAAGAACTGCACAGGAATCCAATTCGAAAAATCAAAAGTATGCTGAAAGTATTCTCAGACATTATTGATTTCTTTTTGCAAAATCACTTGCCTGTTTGCCGAGGTGATTTGTAAATTCAGATTTCCTATTGGGATTGGAATATCCAATTTTAGAATGGTGAGCTTATTAGTAGATGAGAAAATAACAAAACATTCACATTTTCTATTTTATAGAATATTCTTAAAAAAGAATTAAAAAAAGGAGGAGTATTAATTAGTTTATCGATAGTCAGCTAATGATAGTTGGTTTTGTAAAGGAAAACTTAACAGATGCTATCTCATAAGTCCAAATTTTATAGACGTATCTCGCAGAAAGACAAATCCGTGTGTGTGACTGTCAAGTCAAATTTTAAAACTATTTATCAAGGATTTTAAAGATGGAACCTCTGGGTGGTTGTCTCCTTTGCCATTTACAACAATGATATTACAGGATGATACATAGAGTCGAGCTTCAAGAAATTTGGATTTAGCAGTTCCTTCCAAAACATTTTTTTCAAAGCGTTCTATACCAATTTTAAGTATTTGATCCCCTGTGGGAATATCGAAGTCGTTGCTGTAGTAGGTAAATGTTTTGTGAGAGTTTGCTGTCTTTTTTTGTTTGAATCTTACCCATAACCTTGAAAGAGAAACATCTTTTCCAATAGGAAATTCTCGATACTTTTTTTGAGAAAATTCTTCCCAAGTCATTCGTACACCTGAGGAATCGTAAACGTTTACAACTTGATCTGAATGGTTGTCATAAAGAATGGCTACTTCATATTTTCCTCGTTTACCAAGGATGATGTTTTTCTCTAATCGACTAATTCCTAAATCTTTATTTGTAATTCCCGAAGTAGCGGATCGCCAATCTCTTGAGAAATAAACATAGGAAGGATGGGTAGAAGGGGAGGAGAATTTAACCCATAATCGAGTAAGACTATTCTTGCCATTTTTAGGATGTCCAATGCGTAATTTTTTTGCCATGATAATTTTATTTTAGGTTTGAAAAAATGGATTTATGCGAATGCAACTCGTTTTAGGAACTCTGTTGTTAAAGCTTCATCACCAAGTTGTTCTATTTGTTTTTTTGCGTTTCGGAAAGTACCCATGAGAGAATACTGAGGGAGTTCGCCCTTTAAAACTTTGAGGTATAGAGCGCTATATTTTTCGACAACATTTCGTTTTCGAAAGCGATTTATCTTTTCTTCGTTCTGTGAGTTTTTGAAATTGTTGTAAATTTTTTCTCTTCGAAACCAGTCTTCCGTTTTTGAAAAACCAAATTCGCAAGAAGGATCGAAGTAGGTGGTAGGATAGTAGAATTGGAAAACATTTCCAGTCTCTAAAGTTTTTTTGGAGGCATAGTCGCAAGCAATCTGAACACGTCTACTTAATTCACGATGTAGAATTCCTAGTTGGACACCTTGCTTATTTTGGTAAAATAATTGGATGAGATCGATGAATCGCTTTTCATCAAAGGAAGTGAATTGTTGATTTTCGTAAAGTGAAGTTTTGGCTTGCCGCCATAAGATTTGTGCATAAAATTCTTTGTCGTCGCCTGCGGAAAATTCTGTGGCTCGGCGCAATTTTTCTACTTTTTCAAAATACTGCTTTGCTTTTTCAGAAGGTTGAATGCCTTTGTCGTGACCTGTTTTGTTGTTTCTTATCTTTCCACAGTTTTCGACAGTATTATAATTATTATTTATGTTTCTTTTAAGTTCTAATCTCTCGTTAAGCGGCAAAGTTTTCCTCATACCTTTGGTATCTTCCTCATTTTCAGTAAGTTCATTTTTGTCGCTACTTGAGGTCGAAGAGTAGTTCTCCAGACCACTTATTAACACCCAAGATGGATTCAAATACAACTCGTAGGAAGCATTCGTTCCTCTAAATTTTTTGGATAAAATAAACCCACAAAAGGTAAGTCTTTGGATGTAATTTTGAATACTTCTAGGAGCACAATGCATGCGATTAGAGAGTGCTACATTGTTGGTGCGAATAAGGAAAGGTTTTGAAAAGTCAATGCTGTGAGCGTCCTCCACATCAATTAACCAAGCTGCGTAAAACTTAGTCAGGATTTGAATTAGTTGTTGATGTGCAGGACGAATAGCAATAGAAAGGGTAGGAGCTTTTGAGTTGAATTTTGCAATTAACTCCCGTTGTAACCGAAAAGTCTCTGTGAAATTTACACAGATATTTTGAGTAGGCATAGTTTGCCTATTCACGCGCAAATGCTTACATTTGTTCATGTTAAACTTATGTTTAATTGAAGGAGGAAAAACTAAGAGCCGTCCAAGCAGTCAGTTTTCCTCCTTTTTTGTTTAAAAAAAATCAGGCTGTTATGCCTTTGTCGAAAACTCTTCAGATTCGAACTGAAGTTGATTCCATCTAATCAGAGTTTTTATCTTCATCAGTATTCCATGCTTTTCCCATTTCATCTTCGATCACATTGTCGGCTATTTTTACATATTTCATCAAAGTCTTTAGAGAGGTATGTCCTGTAATTTTTATAAGGGTTTCTGCTCGCATTCCTTTTTGTAAGGATAGTGTTATAAAAGTTCTTCGAGCGGTATGTGTTTTAATTGCCTCATACTTAGGCATAGTATTTTCCACTCGTTTTGCTCCTCGAAAAAGTACAATAGTTACATCATCATCAATTCCCGCAGCCTTACCTATTTGTTCTAAATAATCGTTGACCGTTTTTGATACTCTTGATTTAAAGTAATGTTTGCTATGAGGATAGCGGGCATAATTTTTTTCTAAAATTTCTAAAGCAAAATCATTGAGAGGAACTTGAGCGACTACTTTCCTAGTTTTGATTTGTCTCTGTTGAGCGATTTTAGATTCTTTTACATCTCCTTTTTTTAAGTTCATGACATCTGATAATCGAAGACTAGTAAAACAGCAAAGACAAAATAAATCCCTTATTTCATCCAAAGGTTCTTCGTTAGAAAAATCATGACGATATATTTTCATTAATTCTGTTTCGGTGAGATAGATAGATTCTGTTTCGTCTTCTGACAATTTAAAATCATGGTAGTCAACATTAGAGTGATATTTTCTTTTCCTAGCCCAAGTCATAAAAGTTTTGAGAGACTTGGCATTCTTAACAAAAGTATTGTTAGCATTTTCTAAGTCGAGTATAAAATAATTTTGGAATTGCTCCAGGAAATCATAATTGATACTTTCGAATGAGACTTTGTACTTGTATTGTTTCTCAAAATTTTGAATATGCTTCTTCAGTACTCTATATCTTGCGACTGTTCCAGGAGCCAACTTAGGAACATTTATATCAATGAATTTTTGGAAAGCATCGTAGAATTTTATTTTTGATCGAGGCTTTCTAGGTGTACTACTTTTTGAGGTAGTGGGTTTTTTAGTTTTTTTGGCGAACTGTTCTTTTACATAAGTAGGGGATGGTTCTATATCTCGCATCATTGCATCATTCACAATTTGATTGATCTTAGTTTCTATATTAGCAAGAACTCCCGACAAACCATTATAGTCAGGATGCGATGATCTTACCTTGCCTTTGGCATCATTCCAAAAGCGAGGATTTATTTTCCGTTTCGTTGAAATTAAAACTGGAAAACTACCATGGATATATTGCAAATAAATAGAGGTTTCGCCTCTGCTGTTGATTCTACTTTTTCGAATTACAAACTTATGTGTCGCCATTTAAAACAATTTATTTTAAAATACATTTGCAAAAATAATATTCTTTGTTCTATTTATAGGTCTAGCTTTTTAGGTAAAATTGACCTACAAATAAGTAAAGCAATTTTGCAAAAATGACTGAAATTAGTAAAGATAAGAGAAGGCAGGATAAAACATATTAAAATTTTTAACATTCTTGTGGGACCACACTTCAAAAGCTAAACCCTTGTAAATCAATGATTTATGAGGGTTTTTGTTTTTGGGGATAGTGCATCATCACTTAGTTTTTTTAATATTTTGTAAAATATTTAATACAAAATAGTTTAATCATCCAATTAAATTATTCTGATTGATCAAGGACTAACTAAACCAACTTTAAATTTAAGATGAATAGACTTCTGATTTGACCTCCGCTAGCATAAGGATTGCAACCTCAGCAATATTACCTTGCGTTTTAAATTCATTCCTATAACTCGACCTCCAAAGAAACTACCTTCCTTAAAGCCACCCAAACAACCAAATCGTCACTAATCCCCAAGCAGTACCACTCACCATACTCAAAATCGCTAAGACAATCGCATGAGGCATCCACTCCTCGTTATAGGCTGCGGTGACTGCAGGGGCAGTAGAGATTCCACCCAAATTAGCCATACTTGCTATCGGAACCCAAGCCATATGAAGTTTTAACCACCGAGCAAAAAACATCATAAAAACAAAGTGTAAAATCAACCAGACGATAATTAATCCAAGCAATAAAATCGGTAGAGAAAAACTTCCAAAATTGAGTTTTAAACCTAGAATCGCCATGATTAAAATAATTAGAACGCCACCAATTTTTAAAACCAAACTATGGTTCCAGGCGGGTATAAAATTTCCTAACAATAAACCTACAAATGATAAAACCACAATTTTCCAAAGAAAACTCTCCATTAAAAAAGTACATACTAGTATGACAACTAAACTAATTCCAATCGTCATTAAAATTGATTTCCAAGGTGCGATCTTAAACTGAACTTCGTCAGGGACGAAATCATTTATCTCATCTTTGATATTAAAATACTCATTTAATTGGTCACTCCGTTTTATCATTTGAAACATTAAAATAGTCCAGATATTGACTAAAATATTATCCACCACCAAGATGGCTAGAAATAATCCTTCGGGACATTCTACGACTTCTTTTAATACTAACTGACTGGTACTTCCCCCAATCCAACTTCCTACAATAGGAACCAATCCTTTCCAATATTCCTCTTCAATGGCAAGATGGTAAATGTCATCAGAGAAAAAAGAAGACAACCCAACTAGCAAAGGAGCTAAACTTGCAATGACAAATGATCCCATGACAAATAACAAAATTGGACGTACTCCAATGATTTTCAATTGTTTAAATGAAAGCGCACTCATCACCATCAAAATTGCCAATGGAATAATTAAAGTTTTACTCCAACTGTGTAATTCTACTTTTGATAAATCCCAATCCAAGGCATGCGTAAACGTTGCAGGAATGACATACGCAAATAAAATGGCAGGAAACCAATCGAGGATTTTTTTTATCCAAGCGGTCTTTTGACGTTCAAGCCAAAGTACTGATAAAACGGTGAAGCCAACCACGAAAAGTGCAATTGTAAACATTAACCAAGGTAAATTTTTTCGTCAAATTTTTTTTAAATAGATCGGTTATTTGAGTTCAATCTTAAGAATTTCCAATTAAAGAATTAATGATGGAAAAATTACTTTTGGAATCACTTGTGTAAAGCCTTGGGCTGATAAGTCTTCATTAAAGAAACCTTAGTTTTTTTAACGAAACTTCAAATAAAATATGGGTGATGTTAGAAATACAAAAAGTCCTCATCATTCTATAAAATGATAAAGACTTTTTGGTAACTGAGTCAATTATTAATTGACTCGAGGTGTTGAATATTATATTTTCGGGTTACAATTCAATAATAAACTCGTCTTTTGGTGTTCGTACTTTTTTCATATTGACTAACCAATCGTTTTCAGGATTCCTATATCCCAACGGCAGGATAACAACACTACGAAGCCCTTTTTCCTTCAAATTTAATAGCTCATCCAAAGCTGCCTGATCAAATCCTTCCATTGGAGTAGAATCGACTTTTTGTTCGGCAGCAGCTATCAAGGCACTACCTAAGGCGATGTACACCTGCTTGGCAGCATGATGATAATTTTCTTCGTCGGTATTAGGTGCAAACATACCTAATAATTTCTCTTTGTAATCTGCCGTTGCGCTATCTGGCAAACCTCGTTCCGCGTTACTACGACTAAAGACTTCACTTACCCTTTCTTCTGTATAAGTATCCCAAGCTGCAAATACTAATAAGTGAGAACCATCAGTAATCTGACTTTGTCCCCATGCGATTGGTTTTATTTTTTCCAATAAAGACTCATCCGTAATTACTAAAATTTTATAAGGTTGCAAGCCTGAAGAGGAAGCAGATAATCGAGCTGCTTCTACTATATAATCTACTTTTTCTTGTGGAACCGCTTTTCCATTCATTGACTTCGTGGCGTACCGCCAATTCAAATTTTCTAATATTGACATTGATAAATTCTATTTTAAAATATTTAAAAAAGTTATTGTTATTTTGAACTTGGTATTAACAATGAATTAGCCAAAATGGTTGTAAAGAAAATTCAAAGAAAAACGGGATGAATCAATATTGGAAATGTTTTATAAAATTGTAAAATTAACCTTAGACAGTTTGATATCACTTCTTCCATCTTTTTTGGTGTTTTACATGGTAAATACATGTGAGTGTCATAAGAAGATCTCTTCTCCAAAATGACAAATATCAAATCTATTGGTGATTTTTGTCACCGTCCTGTTTCCTGTTTTAGAATAAATTTGATTGACGACATTGATTAAATATAAATTAGAAAAAATGAAAAATATTTTAGTAGCTACCGATTTCTCAGGATGTGCTATAAATGCGATGGATATGGGATTGGCATTGGCAGAGTACTTTGATGCAACAATTCATTATTTGACTACCATGGATGATAGTCGAAATGGAGAAGCTTTAGGATTTTCATTATTAGCAAATTCTTCGGCTGAAAAAGGGTTTGTTGAAAATGTAAATATATTGTTTGAAAAATGGAAAAAGGAAGCGACTGTTCGAAAAGTGAATATAAAAACAACTTGCACTTCAGGTAAATTGCTACCGATCATGAAAGATTATGTCGAGAAAAATCGAATTGATTTCGTCGTGATGGGATCACATGGACACAATGGGGTGAAAGGATTTTTTATCGGATCCAATTGTCAAAAAGTAGTGCGTACATTGCACGTTCCAGTTTTTATTGTCAAAGATGGAGCATTAAAATATGAATTTAAAAATGTCGTTTTTGCTTCTAATTTTAAAGATGAAGAGAAAGCATCTTTTCGGAAATTTTTGAATTTTATACAAAAATTTAACCCAGAGGTGATTCATTTAGTCGCTGTAAATACCTTAAATAGTTTTGCTAAGACTACGGAGGAAACGGAAAAATACCTCGACGAATTTGTTAAAGAATGCAAGACGATCAAATGTAAAAAACATATTTATCCAGATCTATTTGTGGAAACTGGGATTAGACATTTTGCTGAAAAAGTAGATGCTGATTTGATCGCTATTTCAAATCATAATCGCCATCCAATTAAAAGAATCTTTTCTGGTAGTACGGTAGAAGCCTTAGTGCAAAATTCAAACTTACCTGTTTTAAGTATCGATTTTACAGAGGGAGAACTAATTTAGAAGGAAGCGATAAATTTGGTTAAGAAATAAAAAGCCCCCTAAAGAAAAGTTCTTCGGGGGACTCCAACAAAACAAACGAAAATTCAATAGGGTGTTGAAATATATTTTTCGTTAAAAATTATTTGATCATAATTTTTTTGGCTTCCTTTTCAGAAGTGACCTCCTCTTTTGGAATGACTAATTTGAGAATTCCATCTTCGTAAGTGGCTTTTATATCATCATCTTTTACACCTTCTGGCAACCAAAATGATCGAGAAAAAGAACTGAAACTAAACTCTTGACGGGTGAAATTTTCATTTTCTTCCGATTCTTCTTTTTCCGTTTCGGAACTGATGGTTAAAACTCCTTTATCCACCTCTACTTTGAAATCATCTTTTTTCAAACCAGGAGCAGCAACTTCTAAAAAGAAACAATCTTCTTCATTTTTTACGTTGACTGAAGGAAAAGTTGAACCATTTTTCCATTTGCGAAATAGGTTGTCTTCTTCAGCAAAAAAATCATCAAACATTGAATTGATACTTGGAAACATTCCGTTTCTTTTTTTCCAGTTAATTATAGACATAATAAATATATTTTGATTAACAAATAAGTTTTAATACCTCAAAATTAAAGCTGGTTCTACTTTTTTAAAATGACAATTATCAATATTAGATTTGATTTTTATCACTTTCATTTTTAACTAGGAGCATGCAAATGCTTAGAGACAAATCCTCTAAAATTAACTTTCAATTTTTCAAAATCAGTAACGAATTCATCTAGTTTTTCGCGAGTTTCGGTATGTCCCCACAAGTCCAATTCATTGATAGATTTGCTATCGGTCAAATGTCTTTCATGTAGAATTATCTGTCGTCGAAAACCGCTTATTTGAGTTAATTTTTTAGAAAGAATTTTTTGATACTCATCCACATGTTCAATGATTGAATATAAATCAGAGAATTCAAATAATACCTTTTCTAGTTCCTTTTGAAAGATGCGAATTTCATCTTGATAAAAATCCAAAGAGCTAATCCATTCTCGATGCTCTTGATGATGAAATTGAGTTGAGTCAATTGTTGTCATTTTTTTTCTATAAAAATATAGGTTCAATTTTTTCCAAAGAATGATTTCTATCATTACTTCATGTGATATTAATCAATGATGAAAATCACTAATAACTATTGACAAAAGTCATAAATCCTCCTTCTTGCTTCTCCTACTTTTGAAAGAAAAAAAATGAGAGATATTTTGAAAAAAGCATTAATGATGAGTTTGATGCTAATATTTAGCGGAAGTGTTTTTTCTCAAAAAACTATTGCGGAACATGTGGATAAGTTGGGAATGAAGTATGTAAAAAAGAGAAAGAATCATGGACTCGTTATTGGAATCATCCATGCCAACGAAATATCAGTTAAGTCTTATGGGCAGATGAGTAAGAGTGATCCGACAGTACCTGATGCGAATTCTATTTTTGAAATTGGCGCAGCGACTTCTGTTTTTACCACCACTTTAATGCAACTTCAAGCAGATAAAAATAAATTTCAACAACATGATCCTGTTCAAATATATTTAGATCTTGAAACTAATATTCCAGCATATCATCCGCTGAAATGCGTCAACGTCAACTTGGTTCCCAATATCCAAAATAATGAACCGGTGGGAGGGCAAGTATATCGATGCTATGAAGATCTTAATGCGAAGCCAGAGTGTATTACTTTTTGTGATTTAGCTACACATATTTCTGGACTTCCGGCATCACCTAAAGGATGGTTTAAGTGGAATGCGATGAGGAAAAATAAGTTGGAAGACGAGTTTCAAGATTTTACGGTCGAAAAATATTTCATTAGACTTCAAGGTCTAAAATTAGAATATGTACCGGGAACAAAATATATCCATTCGGATTTTGGAATTGCATTGTTAGGAAATGCGATGAGCAAAATCTCTGGACTTTCTTACGAGCAACTTTTAGCTCAGGAATTATTGAAACCTTTAGGTATGAAAAATACCCAATTGACTTTTCCTCAGAATACTGGACTACGAATTGTTCCCGGTCATAATCGAAAAGGAAAGCCAGTCGCCCCTTGGAATTTTGATGCGATGGCTCCGGCTGCAGGATTAAAGACTTCGATGAATGACTTACTGACTTTTGTAGGAGCAAATCTTACTCCACCTACTAAAGTTTTTGAAAATGCCTTTGCAGAGGTACAACAAAGTAAAGTAGATATTCTTTTCGGAAAAGGAGGAAGATCTACCTCAATAGGATATGGGTGGTACTCTAGCACGTTGACTCAAGAGTCTAATTTGCCAGTAGTTTGGACGAATGGAGGAACCGGAGGTTTTCGATCTTTTATTGGATTGATTAAAGATACGAACACGGCGGTGGTGATTTTATCGAACGCTGCTAATAGTGTTGACGAAATGGGATTTGAGATTTTAGAAGTATTAAATACTGCCCAAACCAAGAAAAAAGTAGTTGTAAACAAATAGATTTTTTAACTCTAAAAAATAATAAAATGAATATCCAAGCTCCAATCTCAAGTATTATGACAACTGATTTAATGGTTGTTCAACCGGAAGATAAAGTTGTAATAGTTAGAGACATCATGGATGTCAATGAGATCCATCATGTGCCGGTTGTTAATTTTAATAAGCTTGTTGGATTGATCAGTAAGTCTGATTTATTGCATTTTCTTAAAGGTATGAATTATAACTCATATCAAGATTTGATGAATGATGTTCGATTGAAAAATTATACTGCGGAGGAAATTATGACGGAAGATTTAGAATGTTTACAGCCGGAAGATTCCATCGAAAAAGCAATTGAGTTATTTCAAAAAAATAGATTTCATGCTATTCCAATTGTTAAAGATGATAATTCCTTAGTTGGAATTATTACTACTTTTGATATTATCAATTTGATTTTGAAAAAAGAGGTGAGTGCTTAATTTCTTTTAATAAATTAAAGGCATGAATTTTATAAACTAAGCAGTATTATTCTGAAAAGGGATTTATGATTTAGTTTTTGGTTCGACTATAACAATACATTTACGAAATTTTTTAATCTAAAGAATTCCCCGATGCTTGCCTCGGGTGCAGAGAACTAAAGAATAGGTGAATGAACAAAAGGACTTAAGTGCAAATTATACTATAATTAAGATAAGTGATACTTTGAAAAACTCACCACAGGTTACTCAGATTTTCACAGATTAATTACTATCTGTGAAAATTTGAGTAATCTGTGGTGAATAAAAATTTTATAAATATGAATGCCCCAAGTTAATAAGTTCGTTCAAATAGCAATTAGGGAATAGTATTTTAGACGCTGACTTTTTATGAATTTTTTATGACCTTTT
>CAYGRM010000106.1:0-17892 GCA_964352225.1 uncultured Saprospiraceae bacterium
TTTATCTCTACTAAAATACAACAGCTTTTTTTATTGCAATATAGAAAGCTTGTTCTTAAATCGTTATTCGATATTCAATTTTTCCTACTTTTGAGAAAAAAACCATGCTGATAAAAAATATTAAAACATTAGTGGGAGTCGATGAAAATTTTTGCAAAGTAAAAAAAGGAGCCGAGATGAAAGATCTTCCTACCATCGACAATGCTTGGCTATTGATTCAAAAAAATAAGATCGCTGATTTCGGAAAAATGGAAACTTGCCCTGAGCGAAATGATGAAATAATTGATGCTAGTGGAAAAATGGTTTTTCCTTCGTGGTGTGATTCTCATACACATATAGTTTTTGCAGGAAGTCGAGAAGGAGAATTTCGAGATCGGATTGAAGGACTTTCTTATGAAGAAATTGCACGACGAGGAGGAGGAATTTTGAACTCCGCAAAACGATTGAGAGTTACTCCTGAGGAAGAATTATTGGAGCAAGCTTGGAATCGAATAGAGGAAGTAAAAAGTTTTGGTACAGGAGTCATTGAAATCAAAAGTGGCTATGGGTTGACCGTCGAAAGTGAGTTAAAAATGCTTCGAGTTATTCGAAAATTAAAAGCCATTTCTCCTCTAAAAATTAAAGCAACATTCTTAGGAGCACATGCTTTACCGCAAGAGTTCAAAGAAAATAGAAATGGATATATTCAATTGATTATCAATGAGTTACTTCCTCAAATAGCTGATGAAGGGTTAGCAGATTATATTGATGTTTTTTGTGAAAAAGTAGCTTTCTCACCTGCCGAAACAGAGCAAATTATGGAAGCAGGTTGGAAGTATGGTTTGAAACCAAAAATCCATACCAATCAATTTAATTGCATGGGCGGAATAGAAGCAAGTGTGAAACATAGAGCAATTTCCGTTGACCATTTAGAAGTAGTAAATGATGCTGAAATTGAAGTTTTAAAAAAATCAAATACGATGGCGACTTTGTTGCCTTCTGCTCCATTTTTTATCAATGATCACTACCCTCCTGCGCGAAAATTAATTGATGCAGGTTTGCCCGTTGCTTTAGCGACTGATTTTAATCCAGGTTCAACACCTTCGGGGAGAATGTCATTTGTGGTTTCTTTGGCTTGCATCAAAATGAGCATGTTGCCTGAAGAAGCGATCAATGCAGCCACACTCAATGGAGCAGTTGCGCTCGAATTGCAAGATGATTTTGGAAGTATTGCGAGGGGAAAAGTGGCAAATATCTTTATTACAAAACCGATGTCGTCGATTGCTTTTTTACCTTATTCCTTTGGTAGTAATTTGGTGGAAACGGTCATTTTGAATGGAGAAATTCAATAGGCATTTTTTAGTTTACAGTAGGCAGTTCGCTTCCGAATACTGTCGACTAAAAACTGTCTTCTGAAAACTGAAAACTTGGCAGAATAGTTGAATTTAAAGAGTATCCCCTTCTTCACAACAGATAACCTATCCAAAAAAATCGTCTTATAAAAAGTGATGATTTGCCTATTATTTTGCATAACCATTGAGCAATATTTGGAGCTAAGAATCGTTTTTAAAGCGATCTTCAAAAAAGGGTTCTTTGAATGGATTTTTTGACAAACTAATTTCCTAAAAAATTCTGCCAAATATCCGTCAAAACCTTTAAACCTGAAGCTAGCGAGGGCAGCCAATTATTCCAAGATAGCATCTCTAATTTGAATGATTTTTCGAAATAAATACATTAGAGAAAACCCCCATTCCTTTAATCTTAAGTTCTTATTAATAATTAAACACAAGTTATTTTGAGTTTGTTTTTTTATCATCAACAGGAACTTAAAAATTAGAATTGTTCGTAACCTATTCCTATTTTTGTGCTTTAATTGCGCTGAGAGATTTAGGTATGTTTTTTAAAAAATAAATTAACTGATCCTAATTCCCTATGGTTTCAAAAAATAATAACTTAAAGATGTTAAAACGTTTATTCCCGATTACCTTATTGACATTTATGGCGACGGTTGCTTTTGCTCAAAATCCGCAACCAGCCGGAATAGCTATTTCCAATTCTTCTAATCAACCCGAAGGTATTTTAGCTTGTGCCCCTGGCACAGGAAATGAAGCAGGTACTATCGATGAGATGTCTACATTGAGTTCATTTGTTGGTTCGAGTAATGATGTAGATTTTGATACCATGTATCTTTGCTTTAATGATCAAATCTTTATCGATCATGATGCTGGAACAGAAGATTTCTCTGGAGATCCAATTACAAGTTCTCCTTCAGGAATCGGGTATGCGGTTTATGATTGTCCTCCAAGTGTCATTTTCAATGGTGAATTAGCAACTATTCAAAATGATCCTTGTATTACTAGCAATCCTCCACCAACGGGGGGTGCTGTTCTACCATATATTGCTACTCCTCCTAATACAACTGGTGACATCCTTTTTGATAATGATGGAGGAATTCAAACTTTCTTCAATGGTGGAGCGCCTGTCTTAAAGTGGTTTGCTCCTATTACTTATGATTCTCTTTCAATAATTGGTGGAATTGGTTTTGCTAACTACGAAGGTTTGCCAAGTGGTCCTTGTGTAGATGTGAATGAGCAAGAAGCATTTGCAGTTGTTTACCTAAATGAAATTACAGCTACCAATCAACAAACATCTGGAACCTTAGGTGGTAATCCCGAAATAAGCAATTGTATCGGAACATTTGAACTAGATGGAGGTCTTCCCGAATTTGATAATAATGAATCATATAATATTTCAATTACCTTGGCTAGTGATCCAACCGTCACAGGTACATTGGTAAGTGTCTCGGGTGGTTTAGCTAAATTTAAAATTTTCGAACCAGGTTTATATGATATTTCAATAACTGATGGTAAAGCATGTCCTGCGAATTTCCAAATGGATATGACAGGTTGTACTGCTTTAGGAACAAATATTCCAGATGTTACTGCTTTACCTGCTTCGACGGTTTGTGTTCCATTTTTTGCACAAGACTTTACGGATATTTTTTCTTTCCAATATTCTATTCATTGGGATCCAACGATATTGTCATTTGCAAATGTTAATTATGTCAATCCTGATTTGAATAGTGCGGATTTGAATTTTAATCCAGTTGGAATTGATGCTTTGACATCTTCCTTCTTTTATCTTTCTGGAGGTGCGGCTTCGTTGACTGTTACAGATGGCGATCCTCTTTTTGAAATCTGTTTTAATGTACTTGGTCCAGTTGGTTCAATGAGTCCAATTACGATAGACGGTGATCCTACTATCATTGATGTTTATAATGGAAATAATGTTTATTTAGGATTTGTTCCAAATGCAGGTTCCGTAACAGTTGTCAATCAAGCTGCATTTGACATTACTATTACGCCAAATGATGTGAGTTGTAATGGGCTTTCAGACGGAAGTTTTGATGTTACCGTAAATGTTCCAAGTAATGGAACCGCACCATATGATATTGGATATTCTGAAGTAGGAAATCCTACTAATAATGGTTCAATTACAGGAGTGAATGATGGACAAATGGTTTCCCAACCTGGGTTGCCCGCAGGAACTTATGCTTTAACTATTGCAGATTCGAGTACTCCACCGGTGGTTGATTTAGATACTATTGTAATTAATGAGCCACCAATTTTAGGAGCGAGTATTTCTGTTTCTCAACCAATCTTATGTTTTGGAGATACGAATGGATCTTTTACTGCAGATGTAATTGTAGGTGGAGTTATTGTAAATAACCCTGGTCCAGAATATACTTTTTTATGGACTCCAGGAAATGTAACTACTCAAACCATTCCAAATGTTAATCCTGCATTAGGAACTTATGCAGTTACTATTACCGATGGAAATATGTGTACTGCTGTTGCAAGTACCACTCCTTCACAACCTTCTGAATTAACAGTAGGTGTCATGGTTACAGATGCAGCTTGTTCTGGAATTGATAATGGGGAGATTGAAGCAACAGGAATGGGTGGTGTATCACCTACAGGAACTTATTCTTATGCATGGAGTACTACTCCAACTCAAACTACTCAAACTGCTACTAACCTTGGAATTGGAACTTACACCGTTACGATTACTGATGATAATATGTGTACGGCAACTGCGACCGGAACGGTGAGTGCAGCAACAATAATATTTGCCAATTCAGTTGTCCAAGATGTGAATTGTAATGGCGCAAATGATGGAGCCATTTTCCACTCACCAAGTGTGATCGGAACTAATAATGGAGGTTATACTTATCAATGGTCACCAAATGTTTCGACTATGAGTAGTGCTTCTCCTCTTGCTCCAGGAACCTATACTACCACGATTACAGATGCATTAGGTTGTAATATTGATACGACGATTATTATATCAGAGCCTGATGCTCTAGCCATTGATGGTATGGTAAATACTACTGATGAAACTTGTGCTATTGGAGGAAACGATGGAACAGCTTCAGTTAATGTGATCGGAGGTACTCCTTTCCCTAATGGAAGTTATACCTATTCTTGGACGTGCTGTGTAGGAGTAGATGCCAATTCAGTAAATAGTGTTCCTTCAGGAAATTATATTGTTACTATCGAAGATGCAAATAACTGTAGCATTTCCGCTCCATTTACCATTAATCCACCGATGCCACCAATGATTGTTTCCTTTGATTCCATATCTGTGGAATGTCCAACTGATACTAATGGAGAATTAACGGTCAATGCTACTAATGGAAATGCTCCAATTACCAACTACACTTGGACTTTTCCAAATGGTACGAATGCCAATGGTCAAACGATCAGTAACTTAGGACCAGGAACTTATACTGTAACTGTAACTTCTGCTGATGGTTGTGAAGCGATTGATTCAGCTTTTCTCTATGCACCTGAACAATTAATGTTAGTTCAACCATTACCAACTAATCCAAATTGTTTTGGAGAAAGTAGTGGAACTGCTACTGTGCAAATGTCAGGAGGTACCATGCCATATGCTTATCAATGGTCTACTAATGCTGGCAATTCAACAAATTCTGCCGTACCTGCTTTACCTTCTGGAACTTATACCGTAACTGTAACAGACGCTAATATGTGTGATCAAGTCGTGACTGAAGTTATCCTAGAAGATCCCGATAGTATTACCATTGTATTTACGGACATCACACCTGTAAGTTGTTTTGGTCAAGTGGTTGATTGTGATGGTGGTGCCACAGCTTTAGCTTCAGGAGGAAATGCACCTTCTGCTATTTATACTTTTTCTTGGTCGTCTGGCGAAATAGAAGTAGATATGAGTAGTACTGCAAGTCAACTTTGCCAAGGCATCCAAACAGTTGTAGTTACTGATGAAAACAATTGTTTTAATGTTGCCTCTGTTGATATTCCGGCTCCTCCACCATTAGGAATTAATCCAATCTTAAATGAGCCAAGTTGTTTTGGTGGATCTGATGGTTCGATTACGGCTAATGGAACAGGTGGTGTTCCTGCTTACACTTTTGAATGGGGTAACGGAACGACTGATATTACTTTAGCAAATATTCCAGCTGGTGATTATCCAGTTACGGTAACTGATATGAATGGGTGTGAATTTGAAACAGTTGTTACTTTAGGTGAACCAGAAATTTTGGTAGCCTTTATTGACAGTACTGAAAATGTAACTTGTGGTGGCGATGCTGATGGTTTTATTGAAGTTGGATTTACAGGAGGAAATGGTGCTCCTATGACTTATACCTGGTCAGGTGGTGTTAGTACAACTAATTCAGCAAGTGGTTTATCTCCTGGAATTTATACCATTACCGTTGAAGATGTTAATGGTTGTTCGGCTGAAGTGAGTCAAGTAATTTCCGAACCAATTCCTGTTTTTGGATTTATTCCAACTCCTGAAGAACCAATTTGTAATGGTGATCAAACACTTCTAACTGTTGAAACTGCAGGAGGTGGAACTGGTGCACCTTATACTTTTTCAGTTGATGGCGGACCTGCTCAAAACATAGGAACTGCCATAAGTGTATTTGCTGGTGACCATGTTGTTGAAATTTCGGATGGAAATGGATGTACCTATACTGAAGATATTTTCATCAATGAACCACCTGCGATCATCGTTAATCTTGGACCAGATGTTGAAATTCAATTAGGTGAATCACTTCAATTAAATGCAATTCTATCAGGAAGTAATGTGCCGATTGATTCTATCATTTGGACACCTGCGATTTTTGATTCGATTTCTTGCATGAGCTGTTTGAACCCAATTGTGTCTCCTCTTGATGATCAAACCTATACCATAGAAATATTTGACATCAATGGATGTAACGGTAGTGATGACATTTTCATCGAGGTAGACAAAAACCGAAACGTTTTCATTCCAAACGTTTTCACTCCAAATGGCGATGGCTTCAATGATGAATTCCAAGTCTTCTCTGGACCAGGTGTAACTCAGATTAATTCTATGCAAATATTTGATCGATGGGGCGAGTTAGTTTTCGAAAGAAATAACTTAGCGCCTTCAGCTTTCCCAGATGTGGCAAATGGTTGGGATGGTCAATTCAGAGGAAGAGTGATGAATCCAGGTGTATTTGTATATTTGATTGAAGTAACTTTTGATGATGGAATTACCTTATTATACCGAGGTGATGTGACCTTACTACATTAAAATTTAAACTAGTAAAAAAAGAAAAGAAGCCTGATTTTCAGTTATTGAAAATCAGGCTTCTTTTTATAAAAATTGAAAAAAACCAGCGGTAGAATTTACTGCGGTTTTGGAAATGTAAAAAAGAATGTTGATCCTTTCCCATATTCTGACTCCACCCAAATTTTGCCTCCCATTCTTTGCATAATTTTATGACAAATCGCTAACCCAATTCCAGTTCCTTCGTAATCAGTTCGAGCATGTAGCCTTTGGAAAATCACAAAGATCCTTTCTTTATATTCATCCTTAATTCCAATTCCATTATCTTTTATACTAATCAAATATTCCTTCTCTTTTACCTCACACCGAATTGTGATTTCAGGAATAGTATCCTTATTTCTAAACTTGATTGCATTAGATATCAGGTTTTGGAATAGCTGCGAAAGTAGTGATGAAATTCCCAAAATAGAAGGTAACTCATCTACCTCTAATTTCGTTTTTGTCTCTTCAATTAGTAACCTCAAATTCGCCTGACAAATCACTATCGTATCATTCAAATCAACCACCTTTAAGTCTTGTATTCCCCGACCAACAGTTGCATATTTTAGTAATCCATCTAGCAAATTATTCATCCGCTCTACCCCATCTGTAACATAGTAGAAATAGGTTTGCGTATTTTCATCTAACTCTGAGGCTAGTTTTTTATTTATTATTTGAGTGTAACTTCCGATCATTCGCAGCGGCTCTTTCAAATCATGAGAAGCAACGTAGGCAAATTGCTTCAACTCTTCATTCGCCTGGGTCAATTTCTCATTCGCTCGCTCTATTTCTTCTTGCTTTTGTAGCAACATGGCCTGCAGTTGATTCGCCTGGATCAGGGCATCTATCTGCTGTTCTTTTTCCCTAGTAGCAAATTTTATTTCCTGATCTAGAATCTGTCGATTCCTCATTTTCTTTAAATAATCCTCTTGTTTTTCAGCATATAAAGTTTTGAAATAAAACGCATTTTCAAAGTCTTCCTTTTCTTTATAAAAGTCAGAAAGCAATCGATAACAAGCAATCTCATTCTCCTCGTTTCTAACTTTTTTAGAAATTTCAATTCCTTCTTTCAAATGCAAAATAGCCATTTCAAAATCTCCCGAATGATGAGCTAATTTGGCAAAATTCAAAATGTTAATCGACTTTGCATTGACATCACCTAAGTCTTCTAGCAACTCATTAGCTCGGTCTGCAAAGCTCATAGCTGTTTCAAAATCATTCTCTTCACAACTCAATTTCCCCAAATGAGCCAATGCCAAGGCAATCATTTCATTATATTGAATCTGCTCAGCAAGAGCTAATGACTTTTGAAAATTCTTTTTACTTTCATCAAAGGATTTTTCCTCAAAGTGAATATTTCCTATATTATTATAAATAATGGTTCGAGTTGTATCCACAAGTACTTGATCATATTTGTCAACGACAGCTTGGTAGTTACTCAACGATTCTTTTGGATTAAAAAGACGTGCGTAAATCGTTCCTAGATTAATCAAATTTTGTGCAGTCTGCCGATCAAATTGAATAGCTTTTGATTTTTCTAAACTCGAATAAAAGTATTTAATCGCAGATTTATAGTCCAATCGAGCAGCATGATAAACACCCAAATTACTACTTGCAATAATTTCTTTTTCAATATCACCAAACTCTTGACTTATCGCTAGTACCTCTTCTCCATAACTTAAAATTTCATTGTAATCCTGTTGCTTGATGCGCGTTTTGCAAAGCAAATTATATGCTTTAGCTTTCAAAATCGGCTCTGGTATTTTCTCTAAGAAAACCAAACTTTGATTAGCTAAATTTGCTGCTTCAGTAAACTGATTTTTCAATATAAATGCTTCGACCTTCATCAATAGAGATCGAACTATCCCTGAAATATTATTTTCATTTTCACTTTTTTGAAAAGCTAAATCTGCATATCGATGAGCTTCATTTACATCATCTTGCAACATTGCGACTTCACTTTTTGTGAGAAAGAAATTTATACTTTCACTTTCTACAACTGATGCCTCATCTAGCTTTTCAAGCACCTCGGATGCCATAGAAAAATATTGGCTATCTCCGCAGTAGCGACCTTTTCTACAATATATTTTAGCAATGAAAATTTTGGAAGAGATAATTTCGGTAACAGAATGATTTTCTTCAGCAAGATTTAAGATGCTTTGGGCTGAGTCTAATGCTGCTATTAAATCTTTTCGCAAAAAAGAATTTTCAGCATTTTTAAGGGAATTTGTGGCAAATTGGGTGTTCATCAGAATTAAGGATTTTAAGTAAAAAAAGGTTATTTGTTGTTTCTTAAGTGTGCAACAAATAACCTTTTTATAATGCAATTTTACTTTTGCGTAGTATCTTTTTTCTCTTCGGCCACTTGCCTTGGTTTTTCTCTTTCTGCATCAACGAAACCTTTCAACTCCAACTTGATCGCCCTATCATAATTCGTAATAACTTTGATACTTGGAACCTGTCGTCCTAATTTACCTGCACTTTTAAAGGTTACGGAAATTTTTCCATCTTCCCCTGGGGCAATTGGTTCTTTAGGATAAAGAGGTACGGTACATCCACATGATGGTTCCACCCGCTTAATCACTAAATCATCATTACCAACATTTTTAAAATAGAAATCGTGCTGAACAGTATCGCCTTGCATGATGAAACCATAATCATGAACCTTCTCAGGGAAATGCATTTTGGCTCTTTTCTTAGGCATTTTTTTCACTTCCTTCTTTTCCTCTTTCGGCTTTTCTTCAACTAATGTTTCAGATTCCTTTTTAGTTTCTTCTATTTTTTCAACATCAGTTGGTTCCGCTAATTTATCACTATCAGCATTTGAAATAGCTACAGCTTTAGGTTCAACTGAGTTAGTTGGTTCGGTAGAAATACTATTATCGCTAGCTTCTGAGGAAGAACCATTCCCTCCACATGAACTACATAATATTACGATTGAAAAAATTAGGCTCAATGACTTGAGTGACTTTTTAAATTGTATCATAAAACTAAATTGTTAGAAATTATTTTTTTGGGGGGAAGTTATCTACGATTTATTTTCCCAAAAATAGTGATTATTGAATGATTATTGGAAAATAATGGATTTTAATCCTAGGTTATCCTTCTACATTTCTAAACTTATATATTCTTAATAAAATAAGATTAAGCTAAAGGTATACATAATAATTTCCCCATCAATTTTAGGACGTTATTTTTCAACTACTTGTCACTTTATATATATTTTATCCAAAATCGTTTTATCCAAAAAAAAATCACGTTTTATACCCACTTGATGGTAAAACGTGATTTTTTTTCTACTTAGAGAAGGAATCTTTCATCACCTTAATACAGTAAGGCTTCCAAGTTTTATTTTCTCTTCGCCTTGACAATTATAAACAATTCGATATACACAAACGCCTGGATTTATTTTTTTCCCATTAAAACTTCCATCCCATTGATCAAAGACATCTTCGGAATAAAAAACTCTTCCCCCCCATCGATCGAAAATTTCAAAAGAAACGAAATCCACTATTGCGTATGGATTACTAATAAAATAAGTTTCATTGATTCCATCACCATTTGGCGTAAAGGCTTTTGGCAAAAGTATTTGATTACAATCTAAACTATCCGCATCAACTACTCTAATATTGATCGTATCTCTTGCAACACATCCTCCGATAGACATCGAATCAACAAAAGATAAAACAAAGGTTCCATCCTCTGGTGGTGTAATAGTTGTATTTGGATCGGTAGGATCATCAACTCCTAAAGATGGATCTGATGGTGACCAACTATAACTTTCAGCACAAGTCGAACTTGTAAAAATGTCAACTGAAGTTCCTTCAATAATTAAGGTATCTCTTCGATTCCCAATTATATCTACATCATATGAAAATTCCTCAACTTCAGAAAGTGGTACCGCTCGATTATACACTCGCAAATCATCAATATACCCATCAAAGGCAAAGTCAACTGATCCAACACAAGGCCCATATCCCAAAATTAATTCATTGTTATTTTTAGGATTCAAAATTCCAACGGTTG
This sequence comes from uncultured Saprospiraceae bacterium, assembly GCA_964352225.1. Classification (GTDB taxonomy): domain Bacteria; phylum Bacteroidota; class Bacteroidia; order Chitinophagales; family Saprospiraceae; genus CAJQQY01. Next base: position 10,627 of record CAYGRM010000106.1, read on the forward strand.
GCTTTTCGCCAATCAAAATTCCATCTGCATAAAAAGAAACTCTATTAGATTTTTTAATTAAGACAATGTGGTGCCAACATCGATCATCATTCAATCTTCCAGAAATAGTTACATTTTTGATAGCATCTTCTCCTACATAAGCTGTGATGAAATTTGTGGCACCGGTGTACCGAATTGAGATTCCATTATCATCATTACAATCTCCCATTTTGGAAATTAGTGTTCGATTACCATTATAATCTGTTACTTTGAAAAACATACTGATGGTAAAGTCATCATCATCAAAGTAATTATCATAATTTCCGATTAAGAAAATTTTATCTTCAAAATTAGCTCCTCCCACATTTTGTGACCCTTCCATTATTAGTGCAGAATCCTTTACCCCACACGCACATCCAATTCCGTTGGGAAATCCAAACTGAAAATCAGGGAAAGCTGAATTATTAATTCCAGTTACGTCCACAACTTCACCACATTGATCAAAGGTAAAATGTGCCACTAATCCACTCTGAGCGTTGCTCTGAAAACTTAGAAAAAATAGAAAAACCAGGGAAAAATATTTCATCGATAATTGGTGTTTTTTTAATTTTTGACTCGATAATTCAACTAAATAAAAACGATAATTATTTAATTTTATTGGAAAAAAGTAGAGTTATGAACAATCGCTGCTAATTGATAGAAAAAAAGATGTAAAAATGAGCTTTCTTACTATTCTTCTTCAAAATTATTCACACATATATATACTATTCAAACTACGAACCAAAAAGATCACCTAAACCACCTAATCCTGGAGGCATCATATCTTTCATCATTTTTTGCGATTCGATAGCTTCTTGTTCTGCTGCCTTATCCAAAACTCGATTCACCACTTCGATCAATAAATCCTCTATTTGTTCCATATCCTCTAAGTCAATTGCCTCTTTTTTGATCGAAATATTAGTGATTTCTCGATTTGCATTAGCACTTACTTCAATTGCTCCATCTCCTATTTTCTCAGTCAAAATGATGGTATTCAATTTTTCTTTCATCGCTTTTTGCTTCTCCTCCATATTTCCTAAAAGATCTCCAAACATGATATTGTTATTTTTACGTTTTACAAAGCATGCTCAACTTTTACGAGGAACATGAATCGCTTTAAAATTTTTAAAATAAGAATTTCGAAAAATATTGCGCAAAGGTAATTGCTTTGGTTGGAATAAATAAATTTAGAGATTTGAATTTTCGTAAGATGAATATCAGAGTCGTTAGCTTATTTAGTTGATTAACGACTCCGCGATTCATTTTATGTGACACAATCCGTATGCGCCTTTTCTATTGGAGTCAATGAATAAATCGCTTCAACTTCTTCTTCCGTAAGTGCTCGATCATACACTCTCACTTCATCCAAAATTCCTTTAAACCTTTGCACTTTCCCATTCAAACAAGGAGAATTGGAAAAAGATAAAACCGCATCATTGCTTAAATCTACTCCGCTACACCGTTTGACCGATTTTTGCATAATTCCATTGATATAAGTATGTGCTTCTTGCCCTTCTCTAACCAACGTAACATGATACCAGCCTCCCTCTTCGATGTCTGGAGAGATGTCATTATATTTTTTATATTCATTTTGCTGGACAAAAGTTTCAATCGTTTTTGTATTTCTATTTAATAAAAAATCTAAAACGAATTCCTCTCCACAATCTTCTCTTTTACTAAAAAGACTTTGTTCATAAAAAGAATATTGATCTGTGCGAATAAAAAAACTAAGCGTAAAATCAGAAGTCGTAAAATATCTATTGATTATTCCATGAAATTCTACATAATCATTTACGCCATCCAATAACAAACCATCATCCTCGATGCCACACCAGCAAGTTACATCGCCAAACAATAATCCATCATTACCGTTTCCGCTGACATCTCGAGCATCACAATCATTGAAATTATAGTGAGCCACGAGCCCATCTTGAAGAGAAATTGTCTTAGAATCGAAGACAAAAGAAAAGTTGAATATTACAAAAAGCAATAAGAGGAATGTTTGTTTCATGGTTTGCGCATTTCCTATTAAGATACTGGAAATACTTTATTTTTCAAAATGTGCTATCGCATTTCTCACACTTCCATATTTTTCTAACAATGCTTTTGCATCTTTTTTTGAAATATTGATTTCATTTTGAATCATCAGAATTCCACGTTCCCAAAGTTTATCATTCGACAATTGCATGTCGACCATTTTATTCCCTTCTACTCTTCCTAACTGAATCATAACGGAAGTACTAATCATATTGAGAACCATTTTTTGAGCAGTCCCAGCTTTCATTCTCGAACTTCCTGTCACGAACTCTGGCCCAACAATAACTTCAATTGGAAAATCTGCCACAGCAGCCAAAGGACTTCCTTCATTACAAGTGATACAGCCGGTTGAAATTCCATTTTTTTGAGCATCTTTTAAACCATTAACAACATAGGGAGTAGTTCCACTAGCCGCAATCCCAATGACCACATCTTGTTCGTTAATTTGATATTTTCCTAAATCTTGCCAAGCCATTTCTGTATTATCCTCTGCATTTTCTACAGCATTTCGAATTGCTTCATCTCCACCAGCAATCAATCCAATTACCCAATCAGGAGAAACGCCAAAGGTAGGTGGACATTCCGATGCATCTAATATTCCTAAGCGGCCACTTGTACCAGCTCCTAGGTAAAATAGCCGCCCTCCATTTTTCATTTTTTCCACGATGACTTTTACCAAAGGTTCAATCTGCAGAATAGCTTTTTGCACGGCGTGTGCCACGGTTCGGTCTTCAGTATTGATATTTTCCAATAACTGCCGAACGGTCATTTTTTCTAGATTTTGATATTTAGAGTCTTCCTCCGTAATTTTTTTCATAAAAAAAAGTTAATACTTTAGGATACGAAATTTGAAACAAATTAGTTATCTATCTTTGATATTAAATTATTTTATTCATGATGAAATCAATAACAAAATATACTTTCGCTTTATTACTTTTTCTTTTTTTACAAAATACTTTGGCTGCACAAACCTTAATCAATTGGAGCTATCTCGGTGATGTAAAATATGAAGTAAAATATTCCGAAGAGCTAGGATATAATTTGCATATCGCCACTTTTGGAAAATCAATCAAAAATCTTGATGGAGAAGAAGTCATCATTTCTGGACATATGATTCCACTTGATCCCTTGGGGGTATCTTATGTTTTGTCAAAAAACCCAAATTCAAGTTGCTTCTTTTGCGGAGGTGCTGGCCCTGAGACTGTTTTAGAATTAGAACTAAAACCCAGCGCTATCAAAAGATACGAAGTTGATTCTGTCGTCGAGTTCAAAGGTGTTCTGAAGTTGAATAAGGTGGATGATAAGCATTTGACTTATGTATTAAAAGAAGCGGAACCGAATTAGCAAAAATGGCTACGCTGACAAAGAATAGCGGTCGACTTGCTCCCTCACACATAACAGACAACGAAATACTACTATAAGATTTAACAGTCTGTCTGATCTCGATCAACATAGTGATCTCTTTTTGAAATAATGTTCCCATATTGAGAACACTTGTTTTCATTTTGAGAACTTGGCATAGTATTAGCTATTATTATAATACGTAGCTTTTATATTCCCCCCTTAAAAGTTACCGTTCCAAAGATTATCTGCTGAAACAGAATTCGAACAGAAATGTGAGATTCTGTTTCGCAGTAATTTTTTGGGTTCTCCTTATTCTTAGAAACACCAAAACTATTACACGAATGGGGATCACAAAAAATCAAGAATAGTTTAATGAGTGTAAATGTTGCCTCGAGCAGGATTTTTTTAGTGTCTACCGACTCCAAGTTTAGCCAAAGATTGGCAACCATTTTACCTTTCAAGTTTGAGTTATCCATTTTTAAAAATTGGGATTATGCATTCCGGCATATTCATCAACGGCCTGGTGCTATTTTCTTAGAAGTAGAAGATGAGCTCGCTGATGCGATTCCTTTTTTAGATAAAATGTTGGCTTTTGATCAAGAAATCCCTATTATTCTTATATCAAAAAACAATAATACCACAGATTTTAAAATACCTCTAAAATCTAATATCTATAATAGCTTTCAAAAAGAGGAACTAACCAAACATCGTCTTCATTTTTTACTAAAAAATATCACTCACTCCAACCATCTACAAAGTCAATTAGAAAAATTGAATGTGAAAATGCACCATGATATAATCAAAAACATGGTGTACAGCTGTGCAAAAATGCAAAGAGTAGCCCAATTAATTGATAAAGCTACTTATACAAACATTGCTTGCTATATCTCAGGAGAGCAAGGAACTGGCAAAGGCGCAGCTGCATATCTAATTCATTACCTTTCGAATAGAAAATCGTTTCCTTATATCTACCTTAAATTGAGTACAATTGAAAAAGAAGATATAGAAAAAGAATTATTTGGATTCGAAAATCATCAAAGCCAAATCATTCAAAAAGGAAAATTAGAATTGGCTAATAAGGGAACATTGTACCTTGAAGATATTCATTTGCTGCCAATCTCTTTTCAAGCTAAGTTCTTAAAAGCTATAAAAACTGGTTACTTCCAAAGAGTAGGTGGAACAGAAAACATCCCAATTGATCCTCGGTTAATTTCAAGTACAATTGAAAATTTAATTGAAGAAGTGGAAGCTGGACATTTTTTAGAAAGTCTATATTATCGCCTGATGGGGTTAACTATCGAGATTCCTTCATTGAAAGATCGCGGAAACGATATTATTTTACTAGCTACTAATTTTATTCAGCAATTTTTAGAAAAAAATCGTTTACCTGAAAAATCATTATCCAAAAAAGCTAAACAAAAACTCCTCTCCTATTCCTACCCAGGAAATATTCGAGAGCTCAAATCAACGATAGAGAGAGCGATAGTTTTAGCTGATGATCATTTAATTTCAGAAGATGATATTGAATTTGGAAATGCGTCCAACCAAATTAAATTTTCAGAAAAGGAAATGACCTTTGAAGAATACAAATCAAGAATTATTCATCATTTTCTACAAAAATATAATCAAGATATTCAAGTCGTTTCTACAAAATTGGATATTGGAAAATCGACTATTTATCGAATGTTGAAATCTGAGAAAGAAAAAAGTACAAAAAAAATCAATTGGTTAAATATGTTTTAAGCCAACTTTTCGCTTCCCATTTCTAGAAAAATAGGAGATATCTTTTGGAGACAGAAGGTATCTCCTATTTTTTTGTCATTCATCTTACTTTTAGAATATATTTTGTTTAACTTTTTTTTTCATTTCTTTAAACAAAACCTAAATCCTCCGCGTTCTATCCACAACTAAAATATTTAATATCAAATCACTTTAAAAAATTAATAAAATGAAAAAAAATCTTTCTTTTCTAGGATGGACACTACTATTAGCATTACCATTTTTATTTGTTGCTTGCGGCGATGACGATGAGGATCCAATGGATAATGAACCGATGAGTATTGTTGAAATTGCAAGTGGAGATGCTCAATTCAGTACTTTAGTTGCAGCTTTACAACAAGCTAATTTAGTTTCTGTTCTTGAGGGAACTGGTCCTTTTACTGTTTTTGCTCCAACCAATACAGCATTCACAAACGCAGGAATTGACTTAGCTACTATCTCCGACGAAGCCTTAACAGAAGTATTATTGTATCACGTTTTGGGAGGTGCTAAAATCACTTCAGGAGATTTATCAGAAGGACAAACTTATGCTTCTACAGCTTCAACTTATGGCCCTAATGGTACACAGCTCTCTGTTCTTATCGAAAAAGGTGCAAATGGAGTAGTATTGAATGGAAATACTAATGTTTCTACACCAGATGTAGATGCTACTAATGGTGTAATTCACATCGTTGACAGAGTACTTATGCCATTAGATATAGTTGGACATGCTTCTGCAAATAGTAATTTCACTTCTTTAGTTGGTGCATTAGCTGCAGCTGATGGAAATCTTGTTGATCTTTTACAGACAGATGGTCCATTCACAGTATTTGCTCCCTTGAATAGTGCATTTACTGCAATTCAATCTACAGTTGATGGATTAACTACGGAACAATTGTCAAAAGTTTTAACATACCATGTTGTTACTCTAGGAAATGTAAGATCAACTGATCTGTCAGATGGGCAAATAGTTCCAACGGCAAATGCTTCAGAAGAATTTACTGTAAACATTTCAGGTACAACTGTAACATTAACTGATGTAGGAGGAGGCGTATCTACTGTTCGTTTGACAGATGTACAAGCTACGAATGGAGTAATTCACGTATTGGAAGATGTAATTATTCCTGGAAACTTATAATAAATTTCATACTTAAATATAATTCGATTTTGAATGAGCCATCCTAGTAGTTCCGGATGGCTCATTTTTTTTATCCTAAATTCTCCTTGTTTTCTATTCTAACTGCTTCTCTGGACTTTGTTAAAACGATCTTTCTAATTACCGCAATCAATCCTGCTATTACTAAGATAAACCCACCTATCAAAACAACTGCGGCAAATGCTTCATTTCCTGAACAAGAGAGATTACAAGAAACTCCTAAAACCAATATTCCTAAACCGATCGCGACTAAAACTGAGAAAAATATTGCCAAAAATTTCCCAAAGTCGGTCATTCCTCTTTCTATTTTTTTAAGTTCCCGAACATTACTTTTAACTCTTTTACGAAGTTGTCTTTTCGCCTTTCTGATTAATTTCCAGTTTTTAATTTTTTTAAATTTTTTCTCCTTTGCCTCCTTTTTTATATCAAGTGCAACTTGCTGAACAGAATATTCTTGCAAAGAATTTTGTGGAGAAAATGCAAGTCTTGTGGATTGATTACCAATAAAAATCATAAAGATGGCAGTACTAATCATTCCAACTAATTGCCATTTTTTTTCTCGAAGAAAGGTGCTTTTGAAAATTCCCTTTTTCACATATTTTATTGGATAAAAAGTGTACGCAACCAATATCAATACTCCTGATATATAAAGCATAATGGAAGGCAATATTATTTTTTCTGTAAAAAGTAATGCGCCAGCATAGAAATAATAATATCCTAAAATAACGTGTAAGATTATTGTTGTGATCAATGCTTTCACTCTATTATTTTTCGCCCAAATAGATAAATTTTTCATTGGTTTTATTTTTAAATTTAGAAATCTGGTGTTATAAATTCCCTAAAAGTGAAAGATGATTACAAACTTAGTTTTACAAAAAAAACTTAATTTATTTAAGATAAGTAAATATTTGATCCTCAAAAAAAATCCTTTTAGACTATTAATATCTAAAAGG
>CAYGRM010000107.1:0-17823 GCA_964352225.1 uncultured Saprospiraceae bacterium
GATCTATTTTTTCCCTTTTTCTAAAAATATTAAAACCAATAATCAATAAAATAAACCACAAAAATACTCTTCCAAAATCAAGTAATCTCCAACCTAAAACAGCTATGTTTTTTATTGCTCCAGCAAAGTCTACTTTTTCAAAAGCAGGTGCCCACGGAGAATTTTCATGATAGCCAATCCAACCCGTTTTTAAATAATGGAAAAATAAAAATGAAAACCCCAAACCTACGCCGATTATATAGGGTAGCGTATTTACGAAAATAGATTTTAGTTTGATTTCCTTTTTTAAAATAAAAAAATAATTCAAAAAGTCGAGTGAAAAAATAGCTGCAGCTACCATAATTCCACGCATACTAATCAAACATAATCCGATGATTCCGATGGCTAATATTTTTCTTTTTTCCTTAAAAATGCCAGCTAAACTCATCAAGAAAAAAAACGCAACAACTATATCAGGAGTAACTAAGACAGCTTGTCCTGCTAGGCATGGATCGAGAATTAATAACAATATAAATGCAAAAGTGAAAAAGGAATTTTGGAAAAAGTATTTTCCGATTTTTTTTAAGTAAAAAATAATCCCAAACAAAAATGGCAACATTGCAAAATGACTAGCCGCCAAACTTTTCCCAAATAATTTCCAAACCAATGCAATGTAAATTCCAAAAGTAGGAGGGTGTCCACTATCAATATTTTCGGGTAAGAAAAACGAACTAAAATTATTATCAAAATAGAATTGACCATGAATAGATCCCAACTGAACCGTATCCCAAAAGAAGAAATTATTACGCACTAAAAAAGTCAAAATCAATGCGGACAAATAAAAAAGATAAATGCCAAAGCGTTGAATGAAATTTTCTAAACTTGATTTTTCTAGCGAAGCCAATATTGATTAAATTGTTTAAGAAATTTGAATACTCTGATTTTTTTTTAGTCCTTAGACAAAATTTGAAGGCACAAAGTAAAATGAAAAAATCAACAACATGACGCAATTCCTAAGTTTTTTCGCCTTTACAGCATTTGTGGCACTTTTTGCTACTTGGCAACTTCGCAAGGACAAATTAAATACAGCTGATGGTTATTTTTTAGGAGGCAGGAGTTTGACTGGAGTGGTGATCGCTGGTTCACTTTTGTTGACCAATATTTCGACGGAACATTTGATCGGAATGAATGGATCAGCATATGAAAATGGAGCAATAATTATTGCTTGGGAAGTTACTTCAGCTTTGGCTTTGGTCGCTGCAGCTATGTATTTTGTTCCTCGATATTTACAGATGGGATTGACCACAATTCCTGAATTTTTGGAAAAAAGATTTGATGGATTGACGAGGACAATTATTGCTTTAATGTTGATTATTTCCTTTGTCACGACCCTCTTACCGATTGTCCTTTATTCAGGTGCCTTGAGCATTGAAAGTGTTTTTGAAATATCAAGTTCGCTAGGGATTTCTAAAAATCAAGGTCTGTGGTTAACTGTAGTGGTGGTTGGAGTGATTGGTTCTATTTATGCAATTTTTGGCGGATTGAAAATGGTCGTTTATACGGATACCATTAACGGATTTGGATTATTGATCGCAGGTTTGGCGATACCAATTTTTGCTTTATGGGATATTGGCGATGGAAATTTGATCGAAGGATTAACTAAGGTTTTTAATCATGCTCCAGAAAAATTTAGGGTGATTAGTGATGAAAACTCTATTGGGGAAGGTGCCAGAGATGCAACTTTACCATTTAGCGTTTTATTTACTGGTCTGATTATCAATCAGTTATACTTTTGGACTATGCATCAATCAATCATTCAGCGAGCCTTGGGAGCAGTCAGCATCAAGGAAGCTCAAAAGGGATTACTCTATACGGGTGTTTTAAAAATATTGATCCCACTTGTGATAGTTTTGCCAGGTCTAATTGGTTATTATTATTTTGGAGATAGTCTTTATGGAGAGGCAAGAGATACGGTCTATCCTCTATTAGTCAAAAAAGTTTTACCTGTTTGGATGACTGGATTTTTTGTAGCGGTGATGGTTGGAGCTATTTTAAGTACCTTTAATAGTGCGCTCAATAGTGCAGCCACGATTTGGAGTTTAGGAATTTATAAAAGATATATTTCTCCTAGTGCAAACGAAGGTAGAACTGTTTGGATGGGAAAAATGGTCTCGGCTGGATTAGCGATCTTTGCTATTTTGATAGCTCCTTTTGTTGCTAATGCACCGGACGGTTTGTACCAACTTTTGCAGCAATTGAATGGGATCTTTTTTATTCCAATGGCAACGGTGATTTTGGCAGGATTCTTTTTTCCAAAAGTATCAGCGACAGGAGCCAAGGCAGGATTATTTTTTGGATTGGCTTTTTATGTGATCATGAATTTTGTTTTAAAAGTGGATTTGCATTTTGTACATATTTGGGGAATTGAATTTGTGTTGAATGTGGTGGTGATGCATTTGGTTTCAAGTAGCTATCCACGAACCAATACCTTTGTAATCACAAATGTTGGAGCAGTAGAGATTGGACAATGGAAATATGCAAAATTGTTGAGTTGGATTTTGGTGGGAGTGACGGTGTTGATTTATATTTTGTTGGGGACAATTTAGTCGTACTTTCGTAGCTCCTGCTACGAAACAATAAGTGCAACGTAGCAAGAGCTACGTTTATACGGAACAAAAAAAAGTGGTTTTGGAAAATCTCCAAAACCACTTTTTTATAAATTATCATCAATGATTATCCTTGAGCTGGAATTCTCAATACTTGCCCTGGATAAATTTTATCAGGGTGTTCCAACATTGGTTTATTTGCTTCAAAAATTTCATTGTATTTCATTGGATCGCCATAAACAGCTTTCGAAATTTTAGACAATGAGTCTCCTGATTTTACGGTATAAAAGGTAGCTTCAGGTTCTGGATTAGCCACTTCGATATTATCTTCAACTACAGAAACGCCTTCTATATTTCCTAAAGCCAAAATGATTTTTTCACGATCTGCGTTAGTGTCAGTTTGACCTTTAACAGAGATAGATTCTCCTATTTCTAAGTTTAAATTAGAAACTGGAATTCCTAATCTAGTAACTTCAGCTGTTAAAGCTTGAATCTTTTTTTGTTCTTCAGTTAATTCTACTTTTGCTTCAGCAGTTGGTTGGGGAGCAGGAGCAGCTTTTTTTCCAAAAATTTTGTTTCCTGCGTTTTTGATAAATGACATTAAGCCCATAAAAAATTGTGTTTTAAGATATTAAAAAGTTAAATGTAATCAAATGAATTACCAATCATATGACAATTAATTTTACCAATGGTCACATATATTTGTGATTAATTCTCTTAAGTTTGTTAAAAGTTATCAAGGTGTGTTTTTTGTCGCTACACGATTTTCTGATTTAGAATAATTACTTAAAAATGGATGTTTCAATTGCAATTCAAGAATTAGCTAATGACAATTTACTGATAATTGCTCTTCCTATATTCGTAATTGCAGTTCTCGCAGAGCTGTATTATGAAAAATATAAAGAATTAAATCTGTACAAAGGTAAAGATTTAATGGCTTCTATTGGAATGATGTTTATCACCTCAATTGTGGAGTTTTTTCCAAAATTATTAGCCTTTGTAGCCTTCTATTATTTGCATGAATGGTCGCCACTTCGAGAGGTGATCGGAAGGCAATGGTGGGCATTTGGTATTTTATTTTTCTTAGACGACTTTGCGTATTATTGGTTTCATCGGATGAATCATGAGGTGCGATTATTTTGGGCTGGACATGTGGCTCATCATTCTTCAGAGTATTTGAATTTTGGAACTGCTTTGCGACAAGGAGCAGGTGAACGGTTGCATAAATATTTCTTTTGGTTGTGGATTCCACTTTTAGGATTTGATCCATTGATGATTTTCGTAGTTCATTCGGTCAACCTTATATATCAATTTTGGACACATACTGAAGTAGTGAAAAAATTTCATCCAGCGATTGAGTTTGTGATGAATACTCCTTCGCATCATCGAGTGCATCATGCCAGTAATATTCGATATTTGGATCGAAATCATGGAGGTGTATTAATTATTTGGGATAGGATTTTTGGAACATTTTCGGAGGAAAAGGATTTTGAAAAACCGATATATGGTCTGACTCAAAATATTGAGACATATAATCCTATCAGAGTGGCAACTCATAAATACGCTGCGATTTGGAAAGATATTCGTCGAGCAACAAATTGGAGTGATCGATGGAATTATATTTTTAATGCGCCAGGTTGGTCACATGATGGAGAGGATTTGAGAGCGGCGACTTTGCGGAAAAAGATTTTTGAAAATAAGTCAATTTAAGGATTAATGAATTTAACTCAACTCAAGAATAATTTAGAAGGAGAATTGCATCACGATCATTTGCTTCGTGTTCTCTACGCCACCGATGCTTCCGTCTACCGAGAACTGCCTCTTGCTGTCGCCTTTCCCAAAAACAAAGAGGACTTAAAAAAACTCATCCAATTCGCAACCGAAAATAAATCGTCACTTATTCCACGAGCAGCAGGAACTTCCCTCGCAGGTCAATGCGTGGGCGATGGAATCGTCGTCGATATTTCGAAACACTTCACGGAAATCATAGAATTCAACAAAGAAGAGAAATGGATTCGAGTACAACCAGGAGTTGTTCGTGATGAGTTGAATGCATTTTTAAAACCTCATGGATTATTTTTTTCTCCAATTACTTCAACGGCTAATCGAGCCATGATTGGAGGAATGGTGGGAAATAATTCTTGCGGAACAACTTCCATTGTTTATGGATCGACTCGGGAACATGTATTAGAAATGACCACCATTTTATCAGATGGTTCAGAAGTAATTTTTGGAAAAATGACTCGTGATGAGTTTTTGGAAAAGCTAAAATTGGAAACGCTTGAAGGAAAATTATATCAACACATTTTCGAAGTTTTAGAAAAAGAAGAAAATAAAAACAATATACACACGCATTTTCCAAAGGCAACTATTCATCGAAGAAATACAGGTTATGCTTTAGATTATTTATTGAATTCAGAGATGTTTTCTGAAAATAACGATCCTTTTGATTTCTGTAAATTGTTGTGTGGTTCTGAAGGAACCTTAGCTTTCACGACTGAAGTAAAATTGGATTTGGATGATTTGCCTTTGCCCTGCGATGTAGTTTTGGCGGCGCATTTCAATTCAATTGATGCAAGCTTGCGAGCAACTCAAATTGCTATGAAGCATCAGCCAACCGCTTGTGAGTTGATGGATAAAATTATTTTGGATTGTACCAAAGAAAATATTGAGCAAAACAAGAATCGCTTTTTTGTTGAGGGAGATCCTGAGGGCGTTTTGATGGTTGAGTTTCGAGGAACAACAGTTTCGGAGGCAGAACATCAAGCGAATAAGTTGATAGAAGATTTAAAAAATGAGAAATTGGGTTACGCATTTCCCATTATTCCTTCCGAAAAAACCAAACAAGTTTGGCAATTACGAAGCGCTGGGCTAGGACTTTTAGCCAATATTCCAGGAGATAAAAAAGCGGTGGCTTGCATTGAAGATACTGCGGTAGCAATTGAAGATTTGCCAGAATACATTGCTGAGTTTAGCGAAATTATGGAAGGCTTTGAGCAACGTTCAGTCTATTACGCTCATGCAGGAGCAGGTGAAATACATTTGCGTCCTCTTTTGAATTTGAAAAAATCTGAGGATGTTGAACAGTTTTTTCAAATCAGTAAAGCTTCGGCAGAATTGGTTAAAAAATACAAAGGTTCGCTAAGTGGTGAACATGGTGATGGGAGAGTGCGTGCAGCATTCATCCCTTTAATGGTGGGCGAGGAGAATTATCAATTATTTTGTAACATTAAACACACGTGGGATCCAAATGGTATTTTTAATCCAGGAAAAATCGTGAATGCTGCTCCCATGAATTCATCCTTGCGTTATGAGCCCGAGCAAAAAGAATCATTAATTGAGACTGTTTTTGATTTTTCAAATGAAGGTGGTATTCTTCGAGCTGCAGAAAAATGTACTGGTTCGGGAGACTGTCGGAAGTTACCCGTTTCAGGAGGAACAATGTGTCCAAGTTACCAAGCTACGCGAAATGAAAAAGACACCACTCGGGGGCGAGCAAATATTTTGCGAGAATTTTTGACCAAAAATGAAAAAGAAAATCCCTTCGATCATCCTGAAATAAAAGAGGTGATGGATTTGTGTATGTCTTGCAAAGGTTGCACTTCTGAGTGTCCTTCTAATGTGGATATGTCGAGTTTGAAAGCGGAATTTTTACATCAATATTATCAAACGAACGGAATTCCGCTTCGAGCAAAAGCCTTTGCTTGCATTAATGAATTGAATCGTTTGGGAAGTGTTTTCCCAACATTGTATAATTTCTTTTTAACCAATTCATTGTTTAGTGGCGTTGCAAAAAAAGTATTAGGAGTTGCTTCGGAGAGGTCATTGCCAACTATACACTCGACAAGTTTACGAAAATGGTTTAAACGAAAGTTTAAAAATGAAAAGAAGAATTTAGGATCAGTTTATCTTTTTTGTGATGAATTCACGAATTGGAATGATACTGACATTGGGATCAAAAGTTTAAAACTTTTAGCAGCTTTAGGTTATGAAGTGAAAATGGTCAATCATCCCGAAAGTGGTCGAGCAGCCATTTCCAAAGGTTTATTAAAACGAGCACAAAAACTCGCTCGGGAAAACGTTTCGATTTTTTCTAAAATTATCAATTCGGAAACTCCTTTGATTGGAATTGAACCATCTGCGATTTTGACTTTCCGAGATGAGTATCCACGTTTGGTTGAAAAATCAGAAATTGAGCAGGCTAAGGCACTTGGGAAAAACTGCTTTTTGATTGATGAGTTTATTTCCAATGAAATTAAGAAAGGGAAAATCACCTCTGATTTTTTTACTAAAGAAAAAAAAGAAATCCTTTTGCATGGACATTGTCACCAAAAAGCATTGTCAAATGTGGAAGATTCTGTCTGGCTGCTTTCTTTACCTGATAATTACTCGGTTGATGTAATTCCTTCAGGGTGCTGTGGAATGGCTGGTTCGTTTGGTTATGAAAAAGAACATTTTGAGGTGAGTCAGCAAGTGGGAAATTTGGTGCTTTTTCCCAAAGTAAAAAGTGCTAAACCTGCAATTGAAATAGCTGCGTCTGGAACTAGTTGCCGACATCAGATTTTTGATGGAACGGGAAGGAAGGTGAAGCATCCTGTGGAGATTTTGTTTGAAGCACTTCGGGAATAACGAATAAAGATTTGAGCAGTTTGACGCATTTGATGTGAAGACCACTTCTCAAATCCTTGTTCTTAAATCGATATTCGTTATTCAAAAAAAAAGTTGTCTATTAATTTCGTTTGTTCATCCTTAAAAATCATCTCTTCTTCGAACTTCATGATTTTCTTCTAAACTTTTTACAACTCCTGTAACCTTTGGCTGTCATTAAAGTATTAATCGCATAGCCAAAATTAGAAAATCAATGAAAAATTCAATCACATTTCGAGTGGTCATGATGACTGCCATTTTCCTTTTTTCCAATCAACTAATCAAAGCCAATAAAGTTATTCCCGTTCAGAATAGCATTTTTGATGAACTCCACTATCAAGAAATGGTAGAGGTAACTTTGGAATTAAATATGTCTGAAGCATTTAGTGATAGAAAAAATCAGGATAAGCATAATGCCATTTTTTCTTATCAAAACCGATCCGGCCAGTTGCAAACTTGGAATATCAAAGTTGAGCAACGAGGTAGATTTCGCCGAATGAAATGCGAGAATTTACCTCCAATCAAGCTTAATTTCAAGAAACGGGATTTGGCCGAAGCTGGCTTGATAGAGTTTGATGATATGAAACTAGTAACCCATTGCGTGAATGATCCTGAGGAGGCTAAACAACTGCTAGTCAAAGAATATTTGGCCTACAAGATCTATAATCAAATTACTCATTTGAGTTTTCGAGTTCAATTTTTAAAGATTAACTACAAAGATATTTCTTCTGAAAAAACAGAAACTCAATATGGAATCTTGATTGAAGATAATGCTCAGTTGCGTGATCGGATAGGTGGTGACAAAGATGAAAAGGCTTATAATTTATCTCCTGATAAATATAATACGGAACAAATCAAAGTAGTCGCATTATTTAATTATTTGATTGGAAATTCAGATTGGTCGATGCAAGAAATGAGAAATGTAAAGGTGTTGATTAAAGATGGAAAACGTATCCTAGTTCCTTATGATTTTGACTTTGCAGGACTCGTAGATGCACCGTATGTGAAATTGAGACCTGAACACAAATTAGCTTCTTCCAAGGATAGAATATTTTTAGGATTTAGAGAAGATGCCGCTGATTTGAAATCTGCTAATAGATATTTTAAACATAAGCGAGAACCAATTTTAAAAACTATTCAAGATTGCACTCTGCTATCAAGTGAGAATAAAAATGAAATGATTCAATATATCAATTCTTTTTACGAGGGAACAAAATACATCAAATTACCTCCGAGCATGTAAACAATTTCATTTTTAATTAGGAATTTTTGAATCCTAAAGCCATATAGACAAAGGCTTTAGGATTTTTTTTCAAAAAAAAATAAAAAATTTAAAGTAAAATTACAACTGTATCGTCTTCAAAAGAAAACGAAGACTTTTATGTCTACATCAATGGCAGAAAAACGAGAAAGAAATATCACAGGCGTTGTTCAAACTTACAGCAATAAGTTGTTTCGATTTATTCGAGGCAAGGTTTCTACTAATGTAGAGGCTGAGGATATTTTGCAAGAAGTTTGGTTTCAGTTGAGCAAAGTGGTGGAGTTGGATTCGATTGAACAGTTGAGTGGATGGTTGTTTCGAGTGGCACGAAATCAAGTGACCGATAATTATCGAAAGAAAAAACCTGAACTGTTAGAAGATTTCTCTTACGAAAATGAGGAAGGTGATTTGTTTTTAAAAGACATTTTAATGTCCGATTTTCCAACTCCAGAGGAGGAGAATTTAAAAGAACTCTTTTGGGAAGAACTATTTAAAGCCTTGGACGAACTTCCTGAAAATCAAAAGAATGTATTTATTTGGAATGAGTTGGAAGATCAAACCTTTCAAGAAATTTCAGATCGAACAGGTGATAATATCAAGACGTTAATATCTAGAAAAGGATATGCGGTTAAGTATTTACGAACTAGAATGGAAACTTTGTACAAAGAATTTTTTGAAGATGATTGATGATTTTCAATTTACCAAAGAATCAATATTAAAAGAATCAATCAAATTGACAAAAGCAAAATTTACTAATCATGTACAATAATAATTTTAATAAAAGAAAATTTCACCCCATCAAGATACTTGCTATGGCAGGTATGGTGGTGTTATTTGTGGGAATTGCTGGAGCAGTAGTAATGTTTTTATGGAATGCGATCATTCCTGAGGTAACTGGTTGGAAACCTTTAAATTTTTGGCAAGCAGTAGGTCTTTTAATTCTATTCAAAATTTTATTTGGGGGATTTGGCCGAGGTTCTGCAAGGTACCAAAGACGCCGATCTAGATGGAGAGAAATGAGAAACAAATGGAAAAATATGGATCATGAAGAAAGAAAGCAGATGAAACAAAAATGGATGCATATGAGCGATGAAGAAAAAAGTGCTTTCAAACAGAAGTGGAAAAATTACTGCAAAGGGAAAGACAATTAATTGAAGAAATCAAGATAGGATTGAATATTATAGAATCATCACTTTTTAGTTAAAGTGGTGATTTTGTAATTATATTGTTAGGATAAATTGAGTAAACTCATTTAATCAAATTATGTCTCCTGATTTTTCTTTATTATTTTTAGAAAAAAATAAATCAGAGATGAAAAAATCCATTTTACTATTACTCCTTTTTACTTTTTTCCAGTCTTTCTTCTTTGCCCAAGATGCTGCGTTTAATCCACCATCAATGCCTAAAGTTGCTAACGTCTCAGGTATTTCCATGGATAAATTAAAGCGGTTAGATCAGCATATTGAATCATTTGTCAATCAAGGACATGTTCCAGGAGGAGTATTTGTCATTGCTCGAAGAGGGGAAATTGTTTACAACAAAAGTTTCGGTTATCAGACTTTAGCCAAAAAGAAGAAATATCAAAATAATGATATTTTTAGATTAGCTTCCATGACAAAAGCATACACTACTGTAAGTATTATGCAATTGTATGAGCAAGGAAAATTGGGTTTGGACGATCCCATTTTTTATTATATCCCTGCCTTCAAACAAGCAGCAGTTTTAGATCAATTCAATGAAGCAGATTCTTCCTTTACCACCAAACCTGTGCAACGTCCCATTACGATTAGACATTTGTTGACTCACACTTCTGGAATTACCTATGGCGTTTTTAATCCTGGAAAAATCCAAGCAGTTTACGAAAAAATGGGAGCTAATAATTTTGGCCTGTCTTCAGATATGACTACTGAGGAAATGGCCAACCAGCTTGCAAAAGTGCCTTTGATCTTTCAACCAGGTGAAAAATATATGTATGGTTTAAATATGGAGGTGCTGGGAAGAATCGTAGAAGTGGTTTCAGGCAAAAAACTGAATCAGTATTTTAAAGAAAATATAATGTCGCCATTGGGGATTGAGGATACTGGGTTTTATTTGCCAAAATCAAAGCATGATCGTTTGGTTCCTGTATACACTTATGATGAAAAAGGAAAAGTTATCATGGCCGCAGATACGGAGTCTGGAAAAATGTTAGAATATCCAAAACTGAACGATGATAGAAATCATTATGCTGGAGGTGGTGGAATGTCAGGTACGGCTATGGATTATATGATTTTTATCCAAGCACTTTTGAATGAGGGAGAATATGGAGGGAAAAGAATTTTGTCAAGAAAAACAATTGATGTAATGACTGCTGATCAACTCATTTTGTTAAATGAAAAAGGAACTGGCTATTCAAATATTCCAGGAATTACTTTTGGTTTAGGCTTCGCTGTGAAAACTAAAGAAGGAATTGCTCACTCCCATAAATCAGCAGGAACTTATGAATGGGGAGGACTTTTCAATACGAAGTTTTTTATTGATCCTGAGGAAGAATTGGTTTTTGTTGGGATGACACAGATTGTTCCTTTTCAACGAAATGATTTTTGGGAAAAAATGTATGCGATTATTTATAGTTCGGTAGAGTAAGCCCCTGTCCCCTGAAGGGGAACGTGAATGATTGATTTTGGTTTTTCATAAGAAGAACAGAGATAATAGTGAAAATTATCTCTGTTTTTTTATGCATGTAAGTGATTGTAAATCAGTTGATTATATTTTGTAAAATATTTTTTTAAAAAAAACTTCAAAAATTTAAAGTAAAAAAAAGGTTTCTCCGTCTTCTTAAATGTAACGCGTTTAGAAAATCATTTTTCAAAAATGCGAAGTGTTTAAACCCGATTTTTAATACTCTGTAACAACTTTTGTTACAGGATATTTAACCTAAAAAATAAAGATCATGAGACGTAGTCCTTTTAGAACCTTCTTCGGAATTTCGGTCGGTTTAATTTTATTTTTCTTTTTAGCAAGAGTATTGGTGACAGCTTTCTTTTTAGCTGTGGCAATGAGTTTAGTCTTTTTCGTTTTTCGAAAAATTAAAAACTTTTTCAAATATATGACTTGGGAAGAAAGAGAATATTTTGAAAGAAATTCATTTGACAAATTTGAAAGACTTGAAGACGAGCCAATGTTTAATCGTCGAGAGCGAGTTGTAGTTATTTAGTTAGGTTATTGAGACCCCTAATTATTAGCCTAATAACTCCATAACCAAACATTTTTAAAAAATAAAAATCATAAAATCATGTGTAGAAAATCATTTTATCACCAGAAAGAAAATTACAGAAGCAAACATCATCATCCAAAATATGGACATTGGATGAAAGGAAATATGGAAGAATGGGCCAGAAGAAAACGATTCGGACACGACGGTTTTTTTCCACCTGTAAATGTGCAAGAATTAGATGATCGATATGAAATATTTTTAGTAGCTCCAGGATTGGAACGAGAGGATTTCAATATTTCTCTAGTCGAAAATGTAATGACCATTGCCGTGGATAAAAAAGAAGGAACCAAAGAGGAGAAAGGAACTTGGAAGCGCAAAGAGTTTTCAACAGGAGGATTTCAACGAAAATTTGAATTGAATGAAAAAATTGATTTGGATTCCATCAAAGCGAAATATGGAGATGGTATTCTTCAGGTTACCCTTTCAAAATTAGAAGGGGAGGAAACCGTTCGCAAAGACATATTTGTGGCATAAGCAATTAATTATATTTAAGTTTTCTTTAATGTGAAAGTAGTCTGAGAATGGCTACTTTCTTTTTTTTGCAGGATGGTAATAAAAATCATCAAATTTTACCACCCTAATACTAAAAAAAATATTATAAAAAAAATGTTAAAAATTGTTATAATGTTTAATTTTTTTGTGAATTTACGTACCAGTTTTCGAATATAGACTGTAGGTACAAAAAACACATTTTAATTTTAAACAACTATTTATTATGAAACGAAATTTCAAACAATTTCTAGTATTATTAACTATGGGCTTTATGCTGGTATCGAGTGCCACATTTGCCCAAACCACAATCCGTGGAAATGTAACTGACGATGCAGGAGAACCTTTAATTGGGGCAAATGTAATTGTTAAAGGAAGTACTTCTGACGGAGACATTACAGATGAAGATGGTAATTATTCAGTTACTACCTCACAATCCTTTCCTTTTACATTAGTATTTTCATACACAGGTTTTACTTCTCAAGAAATTGAGGTAAACTCAAATGCACCTATCAATGTAACACTAGTGGAAGGTATTTTATCTGACGAAGTAGTAGTATCTGCTTCAAGACGTGCGGAAAAAGTACAAGATGCGCCAGCATCAATTTCTGTATTATCTGCTCGGAAATTAGAGAGTACAGCTAACTCTACAGATGCAACCCGTAATTTGGTGAATTTAGCGGGTGTACAAATTCAGCAACAATCAGCTAATAGAATTAATATTTCTATGAGAGGAAGTGCTGGTCTATTTGGTACAGGAGTCTTTCCTATTATGGATTACAGAAGTTTAATTGGTCCTGGAATTGGAACTTTCCAATCTGACCAAGCAGGGATTAGTAACATTGATTTACAGAGAATTGAGGTAGTACGAGGACCTGGATCAGCTTTATATGGTCCTGGTGTGACGGAAGGAGTTGTTCACTTTATTACTAAGAATCCAATTGATTTTCCAGGTACAACTGTAGAGGTAATGGGAGGAGAATTAAACACTTTCGGAATCGGAGCACGTCATGCAACTAAAGTTAGTGACAAATTTGGATTTAAAGTTAATGCACAATACCGAAGAGGTAATGAGTTTACACTTGATCCAGATGATCCAGATGATGCTGCTCAAATTTCATTATTCCAAACACGAGTTGTGAATCCTGCGGTTACTCCTGAAGGATTTGTTGATGTAAATGGAACCCCAAGAGAAATATTAGGTCTTGATTACTTGGATCCAGATGGAGACGGTAATCCAATGTCTGATGAATGGAACAACATGGCAATTAATGCTACACTAGAATTTAGACCAAAAGATGACCTTAGCATCACTACCTCTGGTGGTATGACTAATGCTTCTTCTGTATTCTACAATGAGCAAGGAGAAGGCTTAGCTCAAGCAACTGAATTTTGGGGACAAGCAAGAATGCAGTATGGTGGATTATTCGCTCAATTTTTTGCCGTAAGTAATGATGGAGGTAGTGATGATGATCCAACATTTTTATATCAAACAGGTAATAATACATCTATTGCAAGAACACAGTTAGAAGGACAAGTTCAATATAACTGGGATATGGACTTCTTGAAGTCAAATTGGACAGGTGGAGTTGATTATAGATTTGCAGGTCAAGATACTAGAAACTTCGTTTACGGTAGAAATGAAGATGATGATGATTACTCAGTAATCGGAGCATACCTTCAAGGTAAATTAGCTTTGCATGATAAAGTAGATATGGTAGTAGCTGGTCGAGTTGATAAATTTAATTTTATTGATGAAGCTGCATTTGCTCCAAGACTTGCTTTTGTATATAAAGCGACTCCAACTCATACTTTTAGAGCATCTTTTAACCGAGCAAATTCTACAGTATCTAATTTGCAGTTAAATATTGATTTCCCTCTTAATAGCGCAGTTTGGTTATATGGTAATAAAAATGAGCAAACATTTGATGGAAATTTACCGCTTGGTTGGTTACTTCCTGGAATTCCAGAAGGACTTCCTGTGTTACCACTTGGTGTAGCTTTTGGAGGTGTTAACGGTTTGGTTCAGCCTGGAATTGAGGCAGCTTTGTCTGCAAATCCTCAGACAGCTCCACTTACACCTATCGTAAGTGCAGTTTTAAGTGGAGTAGATTTAGCGACTTTGGGAGCTTATTCTCAACCATTAGGAGCAGGGTATAATATTTTTGACGGTACACCACTTGATAAAATTAATGCGCCTGTAACTGCAATTAGTACTAATGATTCTTACGAAATTGGTTATAAAGGTTTGATTAAAAATAAATTAGGAGTTTCTGTTGATTTGTATAGTGTAACACAAAAGAATAACTCTCAGTTTACTGCAATCTCACCTGCTTACAGAATTAATGATTTAAGTACATTGGGTTCAGAGTTAGGTGATGCTGTGATTAACCAAATTGAAGGTCCAATGATCGCTGCCTTGATGGCACAGGCAGGAATGGATCAAGCAACAGCAGAAGCAACTTTTGCTGCTTTGGCTCCAGCTATCGCAGGAGGATATGCACAAGGCGGTGCAGGTTTTGCTGATGTACTAGCAGGTTTACCTTTCCATGCATCATCACCAACTGATCAGATTCCTGTTAACCAAAGTACCTACTTAGCAGCTGGTTACCGAACTTTTGATGAGCGAACTTATTATGGATGGGATATCGGTTTAGAGTATTACATCAATAATAATTTTTCTGCATTCTTTAACTATTCAGGAGTTAACACAATTACTTTTGATCAATTAGTAGTTGGAAATGAAGGTGCTGGAGAATTACAAACGTTCCTAAATATTCCTAAGAATAAATTTAGAGTAGGGGCAACTTATACTCAAGATATGGGATTAAGAGGAAGTATCTCTTTCCAATATGATGAGCCATATGTGGCAAGTGCTGGACAATTCTCTACGGATGATCCTTTGACACTAGACGTTGTTGAAGAAACAGAACCTAGAAGATTAGTGGATGCATCAGTCGGATATAAGTTTGATTTTGGATTAGCTATCGATGCTTCTGCTTCGAACTTATTCAATACTGAATACAGATATTTACCAAATATGCCTAAGATTGGTCGAAGAGGTTTGGTTAAATTGACGTATGAGTTTGGTGTTAAAAAGAATTAATTTTTGATCTCAAAAATTGAATTTTTTAGATAGACTTGTTACCCTTTGAAAAGTGCTTAGCTGAAATTCAGATTTTTTTGTTAGTTTTCTTAAAAAATCATTGAATAGTTCCTCTCTTGAATTATTTTTTAAGGAAAAATAGCGGAAAAAGATGTTTTCAGATGAGTGTTTTTTAAAGGGTTACAAGTCTAATAACAAAAAGAGGGTTTTTCCATTTCGGAAAAATCCTCTTTTTGTTTTTTAGGGAATTAAATAATTTGGTTCTAGATGAATTCATTTGGTTATTAAGTTATTGGTTAATGAGTTATTAGTCTTACAATTTATAGAAGTACCATTTTGGAAATAACTTGAGAACCAATAACTCAATAACTATTGATAATTGACCAAATGAATTCATTTAGAACCAATAATTTAAGCAAAGCTAAACTCTGATGTAAATCTTTTTTCGATCCAACCATTTTCCAACTGACCAACAGATCAGCATAAACAAAACGGCAAATACTAATGATCCTGTCTTGGGTCCCATCCACAAAAATAAATTGTCATAAGACCAGGAATAGATGGATTGATCGTCTATTTTAAAAAACGAAATCACCTTAACTAAAAAGATAGAAAGCACATAAATGAATAATGGATTTTTTCCAAAAATTTCAAAGAAATTAAAACTGAGTGGTTTTGGTTTGAAGTCAATCGCATAGATCAAACCAGCTAACATAGCTAAATTAATTCCTACAGTTAATAGTACATAGGAACTAGTCCATAATTTTTTATTGATGGGAAAACCTAAATCCCAAACATAGGAGAGTACCATTAAAATACAACCATACATAAATAGTTTTGCCACTTTTTCATAACTAATTTCTTTACCCATGATGATATATGCTCCTGCTAAATATCCACCTATAACATTTACGATGGCTGGAAACGTACTTAGAAAACCTTCAGGATCGAATGCGATGCCTTCGCCGTGGTACATATGGCTTTCACCTAATAACCAAAGATCAACAGTTCGCCCAAAATTATTCTCCAAAGTATAATCACCAAATCCATACATCAATCCCCAATAGCCAAAAAGTATAACTCCTGAGGCAATGATGAGCTGTCGCTTGTTTAAATAAAAAATCATGATGGCTGCGAAAAAATAACAAAGTGCAATTCTTCCTAAGACACCTAGAATTCGAGTATTTTCAAAAGACTTCCCAACTAACTCTCCGTCCACCCATTTCACAAATGGAAACCACGAAAGCAAATAACCAATGATAAAAATGAGAAAAGTTCTTTTAGCTATTTTTCCAAAAACATCAGAAATCGTTTTATCTGCCCACCGACTTTTGACAAAGGCAAAAGCAGTTCCTACCGCAAATAAAAAAGAAGGGAAAACCAAATCAGTTGGAGTAAATCCATGCCAAGGGGCATGTAAAAATGGAGCGAATATATGTCCTGCTTTCCAAGTTCCTGGAGTATTGACAATTATCATCAGGCATACCGTCATGCCTCTGAAAACATCAAGTGCTTTGAATCTTTGCATAATTTGATTTTTGTTTTGTGAAAACCAAATTACAATTTTTTTTGAAAAAGATCGCTTCGCTGTCAGAGGTCAGATTGGTCGCGGTGCTCCCGGTCAGAGGTCAGACTGACGAGAGCATTTTAATTCTAGACTTATCATACTTCAGTATTGTAATCGTCAGTCTGACCTCTGACAGTAAGCGAAGCGCACGATCTGACCTCTGACAGCGAAGCGATCTAAATCACCCTTCTAACCATTTTCTGAAACTAGGAGTTTTAGTACTACTAGTATAAATAATCTCTTTCGAATAGGTCATCTTGATCGCCAACTTATTTTTAAAATAGGGTTCTACTTTTTCCAAAAAATCAAGGTTAATAATTTCACTTCGGTTGATTCTAAAAAACTTGGCTGGATTAATTTTTTCTTCGACATCAGAAAGGGTATAATTTAAGGCATGTTTTTTTCCACTAGAATCAATTGCCATACAGAAATCACCATTGGCTTCAAATGCACCAATATCTTTTGCATCAATCAATTTGATTCCATCTTTCTTCTTAACGGTAAACCGTTGTTTATAAGATTTTTTATCTGAATGTAGGATGTTTTGTAAATCCTTAAGTAGCTGGTTATCAATTGATTGTGAAGCTTGTTTGGCGAATAAAGTTTTATATTTTTCGTAGGCCTCACGGAAATTTTCAATAGAGTAGGGTTTTAGCAAGTAGGCAATTCCATTCGTTTTAAAAGCTTGTAACACATATTGGTCGAACCCTGTACAAAAAATAATGGGACAATCTACTCGGACTTTTTCAAAAAGTTCAAATGATATTCCATCCAATAATTCAACATCGGAGAAGATTAAATCAGGTTTGGAACTTTGATTTAATAAATTAGTGGCTTCTTCGATTGATCTCGCCCAACCCATAATTTTGCCTTCAGAAATTTCAGCATGGATAAAACTCAACAGTTTTTGAT
>CAYGRM010000108.1:0-17822 GCA_964352225.1 uncultured Saprospiraceae bacterium
ATTCTAGATCGCAGGTGATCTCACTTGAAGATGAAATTCAGACCTTGCAAAACTACCTCGCTATCGAAAAATCGAGTCGTGGCAACACCTTCGATTTTGAAGTGACGACCTTACTTGAAATGGATACCGAGGAGTTGATGATTCCGCCAATGATGCTCCAACCTTTTGTCGAGAATGCAATCATTCATGGCGTCGCACATCTGGCTGAAAATGGAAAAATTGATATTCATTTTTTACAAAAAAATAAAATACTCGAATGTTCCATTCAAGATAATGGCATCGGCAGAGCTGCAGCCAAAGAGATCAAAAGTCAAATTGAACATCAACATAAATCGGCTGCATTGGAAGTGACGCAAGAGCGATTGGATATTTTAAATAAAGATATGCGAGGCCTGAAAAGCTTAGAAATTATTGATTTGAAAAATGGAAATGGGGATGCTGCGGGGACGAAGGTAGTGGTGAGGTTGCTGGTGGAAGGGTGATTTATTTTTTGCCGCAGACTAAGTCTGTGACAAAAACCGCCAAGCCAAAAACAATCCAATATAAACCACTAAATAAAATCGATAAAAATTCCGCATCTTCAAATACGCCTCATTTTCAGGAAAAACATTTCCAAAGAGTCCTTTCATTTCTTTGACAAAAACAGGTTTAATGTTGATTTTCCAATCATCTGTTTCGTACACTATTTTTCGAAATTGACTTCGATAATAGCCCATCGGAAAACTCCAAATAAAAAAAAGGAGGAACCATATATTTTCTTTGATCCAATTCATCTTCTTTTAACAAATAAAATTTTACTATGTTTTAAAGTATTGATCTAATATGTATTCTTTACTTTTAGGAAAAAAATCTGATCATGAAAAAAACAATCTTTCTCTTAATTATTACTACCTCCTTTTTCGGAAAAATCAATGCTCAAGATCCGCTTTCCGATCACTACTATTTTAATCAAACTTATCATAATCCTGCTGCAGCTGGTTCAGAGAATAAAAAAACAGTTACTCTCAATTATCGGGATCAATGGCGAGGTGTTTCTACTTTTAAAAATATATTTGCTACCTATGAGCATCCTATAGAAAAACTGAATAGTACTTTTGGGTTGACCATCTTATATGATAAATTAAGTAATCACACTCGATCAAATGTAGGTCTTACTTATACTTATAATATTAGATTCTTGGACGAACTCGATGTCCGAGTTGGTACACAAGTTTCTATTTTGAGCGGCATGACTAAGTTTAGTGAATTTATTACTGCTCTACCTGATCCAAATATCCCATCTGAAGATAAAAGAGGTTCGTCTGTTGATTTTGCCTTTGGAATATTTTCAACATATAAAAAATTAAAACTAGGTTCAAGTATTCAGCATTTATTGGAACCAAACATCACAACTACTTCTCCTGAAACAACTATTTTAAGCAAATCAAGACATCACTACAATTTTATAAGTTATACATTCGATGTAACTCCTCAGTTTCAAATTATTCCATCCATCCTCACTCGAAAAACTAAATATACTTCTGCTATGGATTTAACAAGTTATTTTGTATTCAAAAAAATGATTTCCGCAGGAATAACTTACCGCTGGTCTCCTCAAAATAATGTTATAAAATGGGTTGGTCTATTTGGAATTCAATTGAAAGAAAAAATAAATTTTCAGTTTTCAGCGAACCTGAATAAATCATTTTTTGGAAATACAATAGAAGGACTTGTTCAGTATAAATTTTAATTCACTTATAACAATTGAAAGATAACAATAATATTACAAGGTTTAATTCTATTGTTTCCAAAATATTCCTTTGGACATTTTTCGCTATTCTAATCTTAAATATTTTGGGGATTTTTTACCAAGGAAAACGCTCTTCAGACTTCATGGAAAGTCATCCAGACGGACGCAGCAATATGGGGATTTTCATTGCCCTGTACATGATGGTTGAAATTTATATACTTTTTCTACTATTGTGGACTTGGTCTATTTCTCAAACTAAGGGTTGGCAAAAAGCAAAACTCACTCAATTAATTATCCTTTTTATTATTGGAATTCTTCCTGGAATATTTTTAGCTATTGGCTCTTTTCTAAAAAAATAATAACCGTTTAGATTTTTTTTGATATTTTGTAAATAAAAAAACTATGAAATTGACTGCTGCGATTGTTGATGATGTTGCCCAAGCAAGAGCCACCCTCAAAGAAGATTTAGCTGCTTATTGCCCTGATATCGAGATTATTGGTGAAGCCGATGGGGTAGTTTCAGCTTCCAAACTTTTAAATAAAATAAAACCTGATGTGGTTTTTTTAGATATTCAATTACAAGATGGAACTGGTTTTGACATTTTGGAAATTCTCGGTGATATTTCATTTCAAGTAATTTTCACTACAGCTTCTGATGAGTTTGCGATCAAAGCTTTTAAATTTTCTGCCGTTGATTATTTGCTCAAACCTGTTGATCCTGACGAACTAATCGTAGCTGTTCAAAAAGTTTCGAAAGTCAATAATTCTACTCAAGAAAATTATGACTTGTTGTTGCATACGGTCAAAGAACAAAGTGCTCCCAAACGCTTGGCATTGCATACTTTAGAAAAAATTCATGTGACGGAGATTGCTGATATTGTTAGATGTGAATCCAATGGAAATTACACCACTTTTTTCTTTAAAGATGGACAAAAGTTATTGGTCACTAAAACATTAAAGGAATATGACCAAATGTTGAGTGAATATCAATTTGCCAGAGTGCACCAATCGCACTTAATCAATGCTCAACAAATCAAAGAATTTGTCAAAGTCGATGGAGGATATATTGTGATGCGAGTTGGTTCAAAAATTCCAGTTTCACTTCGTAAAAAATCGGTTGTGATGAAATTGCTCGAAGATTTATAATCTTTTATTTTAAACCTAGATTCCAAAAAAAATTCCAACCAATTAATTTATGAAGATCTTTCTTTTGCAATTATTTGCTTTTCTTTTTTTTCCAATATTAATGGTTGGACAAGTCGATTCTGTGGTTTTAACTGCTGATAAATTATCGCTACGAGACATCCGCCCCGCTGAAAGAAAGGAAACGAATCAGCAAGTATTTGCTGCTACTCGATCCATGAAAGAACTTAAAGAATTACCATTTTCCATTCATGTAATTACTAAGGAAGAAATTCGAGACAATGGTTATCGGACATTGGTTGATGCTTTGAAGATGGCACCTGGTATCAAAGTTTCACAACCAGGTAATGCTTTGGAAGGAGAGACTTTTTTGATGCGAGGCCTGATGGGTAATACGTATGCTAAAATTTTACTCAACGGAAATCCAATCAAACCAGTTGTAGTTCGGGGGATGCCAATTGGAGCACAACTCCCCATCCAACAAGCAGAACGAATCGAAGTAATTTATGGCGCAACTGGAACTTTGTACGGAGTGGATGCTTCTGCAGGAGTGATTAATATTGTTTTGGAAGAAACCGAAAGACCGGTTTACACTCAGGCAAATTTAAGTGTAGGTAGCAATGAATATACTAATTTGGATGTAAGTTTTGGTGGTCGATTAGGTAAACAAGAAAAGACTATACGATACTCCCTTTATGGAAGTTATACATTTCGTGGAGACCTTAAAACAATACATCAAAATGACAGCTTATATAATCCAGATCGGTATTTTTCAGGTAACTTAAATTACACCACTATTCAAAATTATGTCTCCGTAGGAGGCGCGCCTTTGATTAATGACCTACCTCATCAAAGTCGGTTAGTTGGAATTAAATTAGGCTATCGAGCTATGACTTTATCTGCCGAGGCCATGTATCGAAGAGACCATAGTTCCATTGGTTTGAATCCCGTAGCAGTTTCTTACACTAATCCACTTAACTATATTGGTGAGCGAATTATCAACGCCAATTTTACCTTAAAAAAAGATTATCGTCGATTTGGGTTTGACTTCAGAATAGGCTATTTGCAATACCAAATGGACAGTCGGTCTTCCTATAATTATGTGTATAATTATACTAGCCAACTATTGGATGAGTTAACTTGGAATAATTCATTTGATGATCCAACGAACCCTCTTTCTTTTAATGTGATGCGATATGACTCTTTGACGGATAATCATTATCAACGGTATTTTAATGGAACACGATTTAATTTTTCTGAATCTCATGACTTTCGCACCGACATCATTTTCAACCTTTTCCCTCAAAGAAAAATTGATCTAACCACCGGAATTCTATTCAAGGGATATGCGAATGTTCCGCTCGTCAATTATTCAAGAGTACCTTTAGGAAGTTCTTTTTTTTCAACAACTAACATTCCAACCAATTCTTCTTTAACTCCATTTTTTTCTGAAGAGGGAAATGGAATCCAGTTTAATGCCTTTGCTCAAGCGCTTTGGTCCTACAAAAAATGGACTTTCGTAAATGGCGTTAATTGGCTTCGAAGTAGTGAAAATATATCCTACATATTTTTTGGAAATTTTTCGGATGTAGCGATAAGTTCATTTGATTATCGATTTGGGATAAATTATCAACCCAATCAAAATTGGAGTATTCGAGCAAATTATGGAACAGCCGTTCAACTGCCTTCTTCCTATTATCGAGCGAATAGCCTTTCGATTGCTCCTCAAAATAATTTCCCAATGAGATTATCAGTTCTAATTCTTGAAGCAGAAAGAACTAAAAATATGGAACTTGGCCTTCGCTGGACACCTAGCAAAAATCTATATTTTGATATTTCAGGCTTTCACTCAATCTATGAAAACCTGATTACCCCTTTTCAAGGTTCACAACGTGATTCACTCGGAACACCTATTCAATATACTCAAGGATACACCAATTCTGAAGCATCTCAGATGAGTTTGTACGGTATCCAATCTCACTATTTATACAAGTCTAGATTACTTGATTTCGTATTTAATCTTACCTTTTCATTCGGGAATGAACAAATTCAAGGATTTGCCGAGCAGTCATCAATAAGTCAATTGCCTCGAATGATTAGAAAAACCCGTATTGTCCTTCGCCCAACTCGGAGAATTTCTTTTACTTTTGATACTGTCGTCAATAGTAAATCGAAGAATAAAGTTAAGAATGATGCTCGAGGAGATTTACCTCGATTCCGAACCATTGATGTTTTAGCAAATTATAATATCAACCGAAATTTCAGGGTATTTTTCAAAATTAGAAATATCTTTAATAAAGAATATGCAGGTTTGAATGCATACGATACCCTTGATGACTTGATTTATAATCCACAAGAATTGAGGAATTTTAGATTAGGAATGAGTTATCGAGTGGATTAATTGAGGGGATAACAATGATCAAATAAGGATGCAAGAATTGAGAAATTTGACAAACATCAGTTGAAAGATCACGTCTCAGCTTCTTGTTCGTTATGCTATTATAAAAATAATTGAAAAAAATAATTTACATATTACCCTTCTTGTTTTGTTTTTCTTTTTTAGGAAAAACACAAGACACCCTTTTATTGAAAGTGATCGAAAGGGGTGACAGTAATATTGTAAGTAAATTGTTAGAAAACGCTAACATCTCAACCGAATCACCAATCATTTTACAATATTTGCTCCGGGCTCAAAATTATTTGGAAAAAGAAAATGAGCATTTAGCCCTTTTTGATGTTTATAATCGAATTGGAAAAATATATCAATCCGAAGATTTGAATGAGCGCGCTTTGCCCATTTTTCAAAAAGCGAACCGCCTCCCCTCCCCGCCTATTTCGAAATTGCAAAAAATAGGACTAATGGATTATATGGCAAAAGCATATTTTGCCGTAGGGAACATTGATAGTGCTTTGCTAGTTTATGATGAACAACTAAGGTATTACGAAAATAAAAACAACTATGAAGGCATTCTAAAAACACTTCAAGAAAAAGTCAACGTTTTTCTAAAAATGCAAAATTATAGAATGGCTTTGGATTTGAATCAACAAATTAAAAATCTTGTCCAAGAAAAGGGAAATGATGATGCACATCTTGCCATAGTCAACAATAACATTGGGTATAATTTTAATTTTTTAGAAGAACATGATAAAGCCATTAAATATTTCTTACTCGCATTGAGTGCTTATCAAAACGGAGTAATGTCTTCCTCTAACCTGCCTGACAATACATCTACAAAACTAGACTTAGTTGTATTGTACACTAATATCGGCATCACTTACAACAATATTAATGACTACCAAAACGCCATTAAGTTTTTGCAGCAAGCCATCAAATCTAATGATCCGAATTCTTCTAAAATTTCTAATGCGTATCTTCAACACTTAATTGCCAGTATTTATCTCAATCAGGGAGATGTCTATAATGCCTTACAATTCAACGATTTAGCGATTGTCAATGCCAAGAAGAGAAAAGATTTACAAGTTTTAAGTAATGCTTACAACACCGCCGCAGAAATTCAAAAACAATTATATGATTACGAACTAGCTCTAGATTTTTATCAAAAACATTTTGCGATTCGTGATTCACTCACCTTGGAAGATAGATTCCGAAAGCAGCAACTTTTACAAACCCAACTACTCTTAGAAAAGTCTGAGAAAGAAATAAAATTATTGCTGGTCAATGAACAAATCAAAGATCAAGAAATCTCAACGTTACAATTTGAAAAAAAATACTTAGCATCTGAAGCGGAAAAACTTAAACTCGAATCTGCTAAAATTTCCCTCGAGGCAGACCAACAACAAAAAGAATTATTACTACTCAAATCGGAGCAAGAAATCAAAGACGCTAATTTAGAAAATACCAGACTCCAAGCTCAAAAAGCAAAACAAGAACTTGATTTCATCCAAATAAGACTTTTGACAGAACAAAAAGATCGAGAGGTAGTAGAAGCTAAGCAACAAAAAAAGTTTGCAGAAATGGAAGCAGCCAATGCAGAAACAGAAAAAGAAAAAGCAAAACAAGAGGCCGAGCTTTCAAAGAAAAATCAAAATATTGCAGAACTACAATTAGAACAAGCACAAACTTTTCGACAATTCATCTATGGATTGGGAACCCTATTGGCTTTAGTATTTATTATGATCTTAAGTGCGTGGTATTATGCCCGAGTGGCCAACCGAAGACTAGAAGCGAAAAATATCGAAATAGAAGAAGAACGCCGCAAGTCTGAAAATTTACTGCTTAATATTTTACCTCTTGAAACTGCCAATGAATTAAAATTGACAGGAATCGCCACACCAAAAGAATATGCTAAGGTAACTGTTCTCTTTGCTGACTTCAGTAATTTTACAAAAATAACCGAGCAACTTTCTGCTGAAGAATTAATTAATGAATTGAATGAATGCTTTCGAGCATTTGACGAAATCACCGAACTTCATGGTTTAGAAAAAATAAAAACGATTGGCGATGGTTATATGTGTGCAGGTGGAATTCCTGTTGCCAATGACACCAACCCTACTGACGCAGTAAATGCCGCTATTGAAATGCAAAAATTTATGAAAAATAGATTTGCAGAAAAAACTAAATCTGGGATTCCTTACTGGAATATGAGAATTGGAATTCACACCGGACATGTCATTGCTGGCGTAGTGGGCACTAAAAAGTTTGCTTACGATATTTGGGGCGATACGGTTAATATTGCTAGCCGTATGGAAACCTCTTGCGATAATGGTAAAATCAATATTTCTGCCCAGACTCGTAAATTTGTTAACGGAACTTTTGATTACGATTTTAGAGGTGAGGTTGAAGTGAAGCATGGAAATAAAGTGGGAATGTATTTTGTAAAAGGCAACTCGTAAACCTGACTTATATATTAAACATGGTTAGTATTTGATTTTTTGATGATAATTATGCTACAGAATCTTATGATTTGACTTTAATAAATATGGAAGGAAAAATTGTAAAAGAAATGAAAACCACAACTGGTAGATATATTTTGAATCGAGATAATTTACCTACAGGAGTTTATTATTTACAAATTCGAAAAGATGATTTCATTTGGTTATTAAGTTATTGGTTAATGAGTTATTAGTCGTACAATTTATTGAAGCACCATTTTAGAAAAAATTTAATAACCAATAACCTAATAACTATTTATCCATGACCAAATGAATTCATTTAGAACCGTATGCTAAGTAGGTTATAAAAAAAGGTTGTTCGTTTTGAAAGCGAACAACCTTTTTATTTTTTCTATTCCATCAATTTATCTTTCCATTTCAACAATCCATTATAACATTTTCGCCGCATACTTTTTATGGTATCGTATGAGCTATAATTGAATCGCTCTTGCAAATCTTTTAATTTTATTTTTTCGATATAAAATGCTTGCAGCAGCTGTCGACATTTTTCTCCTAATTTTTCCCACGCAGCTTGAAAAGTATCTGCCTGCATTTTTTGAGTTTCGGTCAAATCATCAGCCAATTCTTTTTTCAAAAGTGGATTGAAATCTTCATTGTATAAATCTTCTTTTTGACCTAAATAATATTCTACTTTTTCGATATCGAGTGAAAGTTTAGAACGTTCTTTTTGTACTTTCTTAAGCCACATATTTCTACAAATGATCAACAAGTATCCTCGTAAATTTTTATTTTCAACTTTTCCCTTGAGCAGTTCTGTGCGCAATTTTAAAAATCCATCCATCACAGTATCACGAGCATCATCAGTAGAGCAATAGTGATTACCGCTATGAAATTCTTTACTGAGGTGATTGACACAATACTCATAGTGTTCGATAAATAGCTGATCGAGTACCTTTTCGTTGCCTGCCTGTAATTCTTTAACTAATTGGTGAAATGCTTCGTCTGTCATTTTTTACCCTACAATTATTTTGATTCTCTGACTTTTTCTTTTTTCTAAACTTAATTAATAGTCTTTGCTTTGATTCTTCGTCGAAGATAAGAAATTGGGTTAAAAGGTGAAAGAAAGCTAACTAATTGATCGAAAGAATTGTTATTTAAAACTTACACTTTTTATTTTTTTGAAAAAAATAAAAAAAAACACACCTATTAAAGTCTTGATTATCAATTAATTACAACTTGACTAGATTTTTTATTTAATTTTTTTTAAAAAAAGTTCACTTAAGAGTTCACCTTTTTTATTTCTCAGATTAATAAGACATACTAAATGAGTAAAAAGATACTCATAGCAAATTCCAAAAACGTTTTGACAAAGCATAGGTTCTTTTTTGAGAAATTTTATTCACAGCATTTTCTAAAGGTAACTAACACGCACAGTTTTTTGTATACAAGTTTGCAACCCAAAAACAAGATACAAAGCTACCTAAAGAAATATACTATGATTAATTCAAATCTCAGAATCCGAAACACTAACCTATTATAATACTCAAGAATGAATCCTATGCTTAAGTCAAAATCCCAAATACCGTTTTTTTAAGCATTAACACTATGAAACCTTTTTTTGAAAAAATTACTTGGTTAATAAAGAAATTAAAAAGCGAAAGCTTTTTTAAAACGTAGATTAAGGGGAGGTAAGCTTTTTGTAAGTCCAAAGAAATTTGGCCAAGTTAAGAGTTTACCCTTTTCGCCTGATAGCATTAAATTGTTGTCAGGCTTTTTTTGTAGGTAGACTTTCCACGTTGATTTTATCGTTTGGGGAAGCTTTAAAAATGAGGTGAGTGGTAAAATATCTGATCAAGCATCGGATACCTAGAAGAGGTATCCGATACTTTTATTCATTTGTATTTTAAGAATGTAATGGACGGTTATCTGTAGCAGCTAATGCTGCTTCTTTTACTGCCTCAGTATAAGTTGGATGAGCGTGACTCATTCTGGATATATCTTCTGCTGATGCTCTGAACTCCATAGCTACTACTGCCTCAGCAATCATATCAGCAGCTCTTGCTCCTACGATATGTACGCCCAAAACTTCATCAGTATCTTGGTGTGCAATTATTTTAGCCATTCCATCTGTATCCATACTTGCTCTTGCTCGACCCAATGCTTTGAAAGGGAATTTACCAATTTTAATGGGCACTCCTGCTTCTTTCAATTCATCTTCAGTTTTTCCAACTGAGGCAACTTCTGGCCAAGTGTATACTACTCCTGGAATTAAATTATAATTGATATGAGGTTTTTGCCCTGCCATGATTTCTGCTACGAATACTCCTTCTTCTTCAGCTTTGTGTGCCAACATTGCCCCTTTGATCACATCTCCAATTGCATAAATTCCAGGAACTTTTGTTTCCAAGTGCTCATTCACTTCAATTCGTCCTCGATCATCTTTTTCGATACCTACATTTTCTAAACCTAAATTATCGGTGTATGCTCTTCGACCAATTGCAATTAAGCAATAATCAGCTTTTAATTCAAATGTATCCTCAGTATCTCGTTTTTGTACTTCAACTGTTACACCTCGACTCGTTGCTTTAACATTGGTCACCATATGCTTAAGGTGAAATTTCATTCCCAATTTTTTAAGCGAACGAGTTAGTTGTTTGCTGCAATCTATATCCATCGTTGCAATTGCTTTATCAGCAAATTCGACGACTTCAACTTCTGTTCCCAATCGAGCGTAAACAGACCCTAATTCTAAGCCAATGACACCTGCGCCAACGATAATCATTCTCTTAGGTACTTTATCGATGTTCAAGGCTTCGGTAGAAGTGATCACTCTTTTTTTATCATAATTAAATGAAGCTGGAGTGATTGGTTTTGAACCTGTTGCGATAATTGTTTTAGCAGTTTCGATTTCTTCTTTCGTTCCATCATCTTTTGCAATGCTAATTTTATTGGCGTTGACAAAAGAACCATGTCCATGAAAAACATCGATTTTATTTTTTTTCATCAAAAACTCAATACCTTTTGTATTCTCGTCAACCACTTGATTTTTTCTAGTAATCATTTGTGGCATATTCACTTTTACCCCTGTGATGTCGATACCATGTGTTTTGAATTTCTCATGTGCATCATGATAATGCTCTGAAGAGTCCAATAATGCTTTGGATGGAATACAACCTACATTAAGGCAAGTTCCACCAAGTGTATTATATCGTTCGATGATTGCTGTTTTCATTCCAAGTTGAGCAGCCCTGATTGCTGCAACATAACCTCCGGGGCCTGAACCGATTACGGTAACATCGTATTTCATTTTCGATTTAGATTTTTAAAATAAAAAAATAAGTAAGGGAGAAATGATTGTCCATCTTTTGGGCATATACATTTCTCCCTTATTTTATATTGTAAAAGTTAATTACTGTTTATTATCGCTATTACCTTTATTATCGTTACTCCCCTTATTATCATTATTCCTGCTAGGATTTGGATTAGGGTTTTTATTAGGATTCGGTTTATTACGATTATTATTTCTTCGATTTTTATTACGATTCTTGTTTGGATTCGGTTTATTTTTACCCGCATCACTTCCATCACTTGGTTTGCCTTTCGGCTGTCCCGATTTAGGTTTGTTTTGATTTGGGTTTGGTTTCGGTCTATTTGTTTTTGCAGCTGGCTTAGCATTACCTTGCTGATTATCATTATTATTTCCTCGGGTTGATCTATTTTGAGGTTTCCGACTTTTATTTCGGCTTTTATTTTTTCTTTTTCTTTGCTCAGGAGGTAACTCGATTACCCCAGTCAGTCCCTCGTCATCTCCAAATTCGGTTGAAACAGCAAGAGCACTTTCCATAGCACTAAATCTTGCTTCATCACTTAAGAGCTCAGCTGGCTTCTGCCCATTCTTATTCATCTCGATAATAACTTTCACACGCTCAATTGGTAATCCATAAAATTTTCCACGACTGCCACCTTCGCTTAGGTAGGCAAAATACATCGTTCGCTTAAAAATATCTGTTTTAACCAATATAGCTTTCCCTGCTTCTGTAAAAACAGCATCAACCTTTTTTGGAAATTCCTCTAAGGCATCCATATAAGTATCCAACTCATAATTCAAGCAACATTTTAAACGCCCACATTGCCCTGAAAGTTTAGTTTGGTTGATTGCTAAGTTTTGGTATCGTGCTGCGGCAGTTGAAACTGATCTAAAATCAGTTAACCAAGTGGAACAACACAATTCTCGACCACATGATCCAATTCCTCCAATTCGAGCTGACTCCTGACGAGCACCAATTTGGCGCATTTCAATTTTCACTTTAAACTCTTTCGCAAATTGTCGAATTAATTCTCTAAAATCAATTCTCCCATCTGCTGTATAAAAAATGGTAACTTTTCTTTTATCACCTTGAAATTCTACATCTCCAATCTTCATATCTAAATCCAAACTTCGAGCAATTACCCTTGCTTTAACCATTAATTGAGGTTCCTTTGCCCGAGCTTCATACAATCTTTCAAGATCTCGATCATTTGCAATTCTGACTATTTTAAGCGTAACTGCATCTTCATTCACTCTTTTCTTTTTCATTTGCAAGCGAACCAAATCACCCGACAAGGAAATTTTTCCTATGTCTAAACCTGCCCCTGATTCGACCACTACCATGTCTCCAGTAATTGCATGCGTATAAGGTGTATTTTGAAAAAATGCTTTTCGTGCACCATTCTTAAAGCTGACCTCTACGAATCCAAAATCATTAGTATCAGGTAAGTCTAATTTCGTCAACCAATCATATGTATTCAATTTGTTACAGCCTCCTGTGCCACAACCACCATTGCTATTACATCCTTTTGGAGTACCGTCTGAGTTTGTTCCTACAGAACAACCAATACAACCCATGTCTTTTTATTTATTTAAAAGATTATTGAGTGGTGAACTATGATGATGAGCTTCGATCGTCAGAAACTCCTCACTTATCGCTTATCACTAAACAACCTCTTTCGTTTTTAAAATTTGATTCAATTGGAGAGAGGCATCTAGAAATAAAATTCTAGGATTTGCATTCCTCTCCACATAGTAAGCACATTCATTAAATAATTCTGAAATGGCTTCTACTTGATTCCATTCTATTATTTTCGTTAAGTTTTGTGCTGTCTTTAACTCGTTGGGCAATAACCTAACGTTATCACCACCAGTTAATTTTAGCAACATATATTCACGCATAAAATGCAGTCCATATTTCAAAAAGTGTTTTTGGTTTTCTCTACCAATTTTGGAAAATCGATCCACCCAATTCATCAAACTCACCCCATTTCCAACATAACATAATCGCATCCATTCCAAAAACAAAATAGCATTATCATTCTCTGTATTTTCTAATATGTTCAACGCCTCGTTAAAGTTCCCTTCTGCTAAATGTGCAGCTGCTGCTGCTTTTTCTTGGGGAATATTTTTACGCTGAACTAAAGTCTCGATGATATCTTCATCAGGCAATTGATTGATTTTTACTAATTGACATCTACTCAAAATAGTGTTCAAAATCATTTCTTGATTTTCTGCAACTAAGATGAATAAGGTTTTAGGCGGTGGCTCCTCGATCATCTTCAATAATCGGTTCCCTTCTTTTCCCAAATATTCAGGTAACCACATGATCAAAATTTTATGGCTTCCCTCAAATATTTTAAGGCTTAGTTTTTTAATAATTTCAACGCACTCGTCTTTAGTAATGTTTCCTTGCTTATTTTCTGCTCCAATAGCTTGCAGCCATTGATTCGCATTTAAGTATGGATTTTCAATTATGGCTTTTCGCCACTCAGGGAGCAAATTGGTACTCACTACTTTTGTTCCAACCGTTGGATATGAGTAGTGAATATCCGGATGCACTAACTTGGCAGACTTGATGCAATTACTACATTTCCCACAAGAGTCATTTTCTTGTTTATCCGTACAAAGAACATATTGTGCAAATGCCAAAGCCAAGGCTAATTTTCCGCAACCTTCGGCTCCTAAAAAAATTAGTGCATGCGACATTCGATCTGAGGAGATCATGCTATGCAAAACCTCTTTTGTTTTTCCCTGACCGATGACTTGTTGGAATTGCATTTAATAACTTTAAATTCCTAAATGAATCAAAATTAAAAAATAGAAGAAAGGTTAAGGTGACTGGATTTTTACAGAGGACAAGTATGTTGAAGATATTTTCCTTAAATAATCTCACAATCGTGTGAGATATGGAAATTCCATTAGTATCATTATCTAATTTACTATTGATTTTATTGGATGTAACCAATCAGTAAATGGGATGTATGTTTTTACCTAAAATCGAAATTTTAGTGATTAATGGAAGTTTTACCCCATATTTGAATATACAAAATATCAATTTGTACTTTTCTTAATTCCTTTGCACCAATTCATTTAATAGACTTACTCTCTAAACCTCTACCTTTCATTACTTGCCTATTTTCTTCTACTTTCAAAAATATAGCTAAAGCCTTGATTTGACTTTAATGCGAAATTACATCAATTTATTGAGAAAATAGGTATGGAATATTGGGATTTTAAAAGTAGTCTAAAAACCTATTTTGAGTGAAATAATTATAACCATTTCGATTTTATTTTGTTATTATCATTATTATGAAAATATCAGTTTATAGAAAAGCGCATTTTAATGCTGCACATAGATTATTTGTCCCAGATTGGTCAGACGAAAAGAATTCAGAGGTGTTCGGGCTTTGCTCTAACCCACATTATCATGGTCATAATTATGAGATGGAAGTCAAAGTTACAGGTGAAGTTGATCCGATTACTGGATATTTGATCGACCTGAAAATTTTAAAAGATATTATTAAATATCAAATTGAGGATCGTTTTGATCATAAAAATCTCAACCTAGAAACAGAAGAATTTAAAACTTTAAATCCTACTGCTGAAAATATCTGTTATGTGATTTGGACAATTCTGCGGCAGCATTTGGATAAAAAATATGAGATAGGAGTAAGATTATTTGAGACACCTCGAAATTTTGTAGAATATCCCGCAAGTTAAGCTTGAAGGGGACAAAAAAAAAATCCATTCTGAATATTCCAGAATGGATTTTTTTTAGACAAAACTTGAATAAATTCTATCTTTTCGTCAAGCGAGCTGTTTTTAAAACACCTCCTTTATCATCTAACATTCTCACTAAGTATAATCCATTTGGAAAACCTGCAACATTGATTACGTCTCCGTTTTGGAAATTAGTAATCGCCATTTCTTTTCCAACAATATTAAAAATTTGGATAGTTTGAACATATGGATTATCCGAGATTGTGAAATAATCAGTAGTTGGATTTGGGAAAATCTTGACTAATGATTTATCAAAACTATCATTAGTAGAAACTAATGATTCGCAGTTTTCATTTACATTATATTTAAACGTATAAGTTCCCGTCACAACCACATTTGTTTGATCATCAAATGGAGCTACTCTAATTTCGTAAGTACCACATCCTGCAACTCCTCTTGGTCTAACCCCTATATCAAAAATACTATGGTCATTAGCTTGAATAGCCAAAGGAATTGGATTAGGTAGTGCTGCTGAAGTATTAGATAGTATATTCCATGAGAAACATCCCCCACTTTCATTATTTACACAAAGTTGTGGTTGCCACTCTGATGGACCGCTTGTCTGAACGATTTCCCAACGTAACGCTGCTTCCCCTGAAGTATTATTATTAATTTCGGAATGCATCTTTCCAGATGTAAATAAATCCGATAAATCTACAAGTGTATCGAGGGTAATATCGTTTGGTGAAATATCATAATCTTGGGCGTTCACCAGACCAAGATTTGCTAAAAAAATAAAAGATAAAAGTATAATCTGCTTCATATTGATGAAATTTAAATTTGTCTAAAAGAATTATCCTCAAATATAAGACTTTTTCAGATCATCTTTTATATAATAATTAGTAAAATAAAAGGCATTTGCACAAAATATTGTGCAAATGCCCTTTTATTTTTTCTTAAATCGACCTCATGGCTTAGTTAATTATACATGAGCTGATTTTAAGAATCAATACATCTTTAGTTTTAGACTAAAAATTATTTAGCAATAGTTACTCGCTTAGTAGCTAACTCATCACCAATTCTTACGTGTACGAAGTATACACC
Organism: uncultured Saprospiraceae bacterium; assembly: GCA_964352225.1. Lineage (GTDB taxonomy): Bacteria > Bacteroidota > Bacteroidia > Chitinophagales > Saprospiraceae > CAJQQY01. The sequence continues at coordinate 15,861 of CAYGRM010000108.1, forward strand.
TGAATTTAATTTAGTACCGTCTAAAGTTAAGTTTTGATTTCCAGTCAATGTTCCGTAATCAACTCTTGATACGATTTGACCTACTGAATTCATCACTTCAACAGTTACTTGTGCACTTGACTCCAATGAAACATTGATAGTTGCAGTTTCAGCAAATGGATTTGGGAATACACTAACTGCATTATGGTTAAATACATCTTTAGTACTAGTTACTTCACCATTAGCAATTGCTTCATCATATGAAATTTCAATTGCATTTACAGGCTTGTTAGATGCATTTAATAATACACCAATTATGTATGTATTACTTAAATCAAGACCACTAGTATTGTATGCAGAAAAAGAATATGCAGCTTGCTCACCTGTAGCCATTGCACCAGTAATACTACTAGCATCACCATTAAATCCACCGATCAAAGCTCTACCTACATGATTATAGACAAACTCTGCAGCAGGAATAGTTCCAGGTTGTAATTCATATCCTCCCATTGGGCCAAAAGCACCACCAGCATAAGCGTTAGCTTGGTTATATCCTGATCCAGTTCCAGTTACTCCATTTTCGATAAGAATTGCTGCTAATTTGTAACCAGCAGGAACATCCTGTAAAAACGTAGCCCCTACAGAAACTGTTAATTGTCCACCATCATCAACTGCACCTACATTTAATCGTGCAGGAGGAGCTTGTTGTACTGCCGTAGCAAATGGAGCTTCTAATTGAGAAGGATCTATTCCTCCATTCCTTTCTACTGTAGAATTTGGCCAACCACCTCCTGTTACTGCAGTAATTGCTGAATCCCATGCATCTACAGTCATTGGATCTGAATTGTGAACAGCTATACCTACAAATTTTTCAGGATATCTTTTAGTCAAGCCTTCAAGATAAACAGTTCCTCTTGTACACCATGGACACCAAGTACCCGTAGCTTCTTCTATCAATACTCCTCTGTCAGGATTAGGTGTAATTGTTGTAATTGAAATATCATCACCAGCATCGTTAGCAGTATTTTCATCATCTCCCATTCCATTAACATTTCCAATAGAAACAGAGAAAGTAGTTGTACCCGCTGCTAATGTAAACTCTTCAGAAGCTTGAATCGCTGCTGATTCATTATAACCGATATTTAATCCAGTAATAGTTTCTGTAGTTGAGTTTGTTCCATCAGAGTAAATCAAATCAACAGAAGTTACTGGGTCAGTACCATTATTCATAATAACACCACCTACTATTCCTTTTCCTCCTACGAATCCACCAGAGAAAAAAGATTGTTCGTTCCAGTTAGCCCATGCAACTTCTCTTTCAGGTACTTCAGCGATTAAAAGATCATCAAAAGCCCATCCATAGTTCCACTCATTACCATCTACATATTCAAAACGAAGCATAACCTCTAGACCAGCGTAATCCGTAAATACTGTTCCAATTCTACCCCATTGAGTAGCATCTTCGATATTCCATGCTTCTACCCATGTAGTTCCCATATCTGTAGAAACATAAACTTTAGCTGTCTCATCAGCTCCTTGGTAATCTCCATTGATGAAAAATGATTCCATAGATAAAACGATAACTGTTCCGTTAGGTACCATTGTCAAATCAATTACACCTGTAGTCAATGTTCCTCCTCCATCATTTCCTGCTCCCAAGGCATCATCATTTGATCCAACAAATTCAGTATGATCTGGTACAGTAAAATATTGGCTTGAAAAACTAGCTGCATCTGTATGATGATCCATATTCCCAGTTACTTCCCATCCTGCAGGAAGTCCGCCTTCAAAATCTTCTGAAAAATATTGTGCATTCAATGCTACTGTACATAGCGTCAATGCGAACATTAAAGAGTAAATTCTTTTCATAATTAAATAAAATTTTAGTGATTGAATAATTGGAATAATTTTTCTTCAGGCTAGTTGTTTACCAACAAAATATTTGCCTTCCTAGCAAAAGTAATGAAACGGAAAGACTTTACC
>CAYGRM010000109.1:0-7806 GCA_964352225.1 uncultured Saprospiraceae bacterium
CCAGCGGGGGAGAAGGTACTGCCAACTCTTAGCAGTATCTTTCGAATTCGCACAATTTTCTCCCCCGCTGGCGGGGGCTGGGGGGTGGATTTCTCCCAAGAAAAAAAACGCCACGCCACGCTACGAAAACTTCTTTCAATCGCTGCAGGAATGATAGCACTCCTTTTCTTTTTCCTAACCTCCTGCACCCCAACTAAAAAAGAAATCACCCCCACATTCTACCATTGGCAAACTAACTTCTCCCTCACCCAATCCGAAAAAGATTACCTCCAAAATTTTTCTGTAAAAAAAATGTACGTCAAATTTTTCGATGTCGATTGGAATGATCGAGCGCAAGAACCCTTGCCAGTTGCCGAAGTAATTTTAGACACCATAGGCTTGGAAAATATCGAAATCATCCCCACCATTTTTATCACCAATCGAAGTTTGAAAAATTACCCTTTGGAGAAAATGGAATCGTTGGGGAAAAACATTTTAGAGAAAATTTTTTCTATAAAAAACGACGTGCGAGAAATTCAAATTGATTGCGATTGGTCCGAAACGACCGAGGAAAAATATTTTCGATTATTGCGATTTTTCAAAAAAGAAATTCAAAATGAAAACATAAAATTAAGCGCAACGATTCGATTACATCAAATCAAATATTTTAAGCGAACTGGAGTGCCGCCCGTGGATCGAGGCATGTTGATGTTTTATAATGTGGATGATGTAAAAGATTATGATACCAAAAATTCTATTCTCGATTTAGAGGTTGCGAAACAATACTTTTTTAATTTTGAAAATTATCCGTTAGAGTTGGATGTAGCTTTGCCGATTTTTTCATGGGGCGTTTTATATCGAGGAGGCAGTATGGTGAAGTTGATGAATAATCTCCGAGCGGAAGACATGGCTGATGATTCGTTCTTCCTGCCTATTCGGCAGGTAGGCCTACCAACCGATGAAACTCATTTTGAGGTGATAAAAAGTACTTATCTTCATGGCAGATATTTGTACGAAGGAGATATTATTCGACTTGAAACAGTTCCTTTGGAAACGTTGAAAATGTCTGCTGAACTTTTAAAATCTAAAATTGAAAATCCGAATGTGACGATCAGTTTTTATCATTTGGATACGACTACGATTAAACATTACCCCTATGGAGATCTTGAAAAAGTTATTGATGCATTTTTTTGAATATCGAATATTGAACAAGGAACAAGGATTTAAGAAGTTTGACGAGAGCTATTTGTATTGTCTCTTGAGAAATTTTGTCAAACTTCTCAAATCTCAAATCCTTGTTCGATATTCGATATTCATCTTCCTCCTAGTTCTTCCGTTCCAAATTTCTAAAGGGTGCGGACCTTTCCATTTGACCTTCGAAGGTTACTCATTTATTAATCCCAATATCGTAAATACAAAAGCTACCTACGCTCCTTATTTTTTGCGATTTAATGATTTGTACAATTCGCCTGACTCCTTGGAGCACATTCAGCAAGATGAAAATTTGCAAGAGTGGAACGAGCGATTTTGTAATCTATACAAAATAAAAGATATCCAATACGTCATTTACAAAGCGACGGTAAATGATATGAAACAACTTCGAAATGCCTCTAATGACAACAAAGCCAAACTTCCTAATCGATTAATAAATAATAATTTCGCTCATCATTTACGAGATGAAAAATGCAGCGAAGTGATGGAATATTTGATATATGCCAAGCAATGTGAGCGACATGTGGCGGTAGGGGAAGGGTGGAGCACTCCCAAGCGAGATGTGATCGAAATGCAAAAAATGGTGGAACGTGGGAAACGTGCATTTATGAATACAGAGTCACATTATGTTCGATTGAGGTATGCCTTTCAAATCATTCGACTAGCACATTATGCCAAAGCCTATAACGCAGTTTTGAAGTTACATGATGAGTTGATGCCAAAGGTTCACGCCAATCCAAGTTTGTTGGATTATTGGATTATGGGACACAAAGCGGGGGCATTGTTGAAGTTGGGAGATCGGGTGGAGGCAGCTTATTTATACTCATTGATTTTTGCCAATTGTCCGAGTAAAAGACAGTCTGCCTATCAAAGTTTTTCCATAAAAAATAATGAAGAGTGGGATCAATTATTATTGAAATGCAAGAGTGATGAAGAGCGAGCGATGTTGTACACCATGCGAGCGAATAATGATGATAGCAGAGTGATTTTTGAGATGGAAAAAATTTATGAATTTAATCCGACGAGTGAAAATTTAGAATTGTTGTTGGTGAAAGAAATTACCAAAATAGAAAAGGATTTTTTAGGAAAAGATTTTAATGATAACAAAACAAGGAATAAAACCTACTTTAACATTCCTCGAAAAAATGCTGAAAAATATTTAAAACGAACCCAAACATTTATCAGCAAATGTGTCAAAGAAGAGAAAGTGACTAATACGGAATTGTGGAAAATAGCGGAAGGTTATTTGTCATTTTTAGGAGGTGATTATTTTATGGCTGATCAAATTTTCACGAGGCTTAAAAATACGATTGGAAGTGAAAATAAAGCGCTGGTAGAACAATTAGGCGCTGCTCAATTGGCTTTGCAAATTGCTCAATATAACCCACCGATTACTCATAAGATTGAAAACGAAATAGGGAATATTATTCGTAAAAATCCGAACTATTGGAAGTTTAAAGATTTTCCAGATTACATCAATGACAAGTTGGTTGACATGTACCTCAAGTCAGGCGAAAAAGGAAAAGCATTCCGCTTGCATCATACTTTGGAGGCTTTGAAAATGAATCCTGATATCGAAATGATTGATGATCTTTTGAGGATTTGTGATAAAAAAAATAAAAGTAATTTGGAAGAAGTATTAGTCAAAAAAGATGGATTATCTACGATAAAAAACGACTTGCTGCTACTTAAAGGAATCGTCTTTTTTAATGATGGTAAGATTGAAGCTGCGGCGGAGACCTTTCGAAAAATTCCTCGAAATGTTAGAGATTTAGAGCCGAAGTTTAATCCATTTCATGAGCATATTATTGACTGTGTGCATTGTCCAATCGCAGATACTACAATGTTTACTCGAGCTGGAATTGTAGAAGAATTATTGAAGCTGGAATATCAAGGGCGAGCCCATATAGAAACTGGTGCATCTTCTTTTTATCAGTTGGGAAATGCGTATTATAATATGACTTATTATGGAGATTCATGGCAGGTGACTGATCTGTTTCGAAGTGGTGGAAATTGGGGGTATGTGAATAAGGACAATCGTTATTTGGTTTATGAATCGGAGCTGGGCAATGTCGAAAATAAAAATATGGATCGTGCTAGAAAGTACTATGAAACAGCCCTGGAATTGGCTAAAAATAAGGAGCTCGCAGCCCGTGCGTGTTTTATGTTGGCGAAGTGTGACTTGAATGATTTTTATATTGATCCTGAAACGGAATATCATCCTTATGATGACATGATTCCGGTTTTACCTGAAAAATATAATTACTATTATTTAAAATTTAAGTATGAATTTTCAGATACTCAATTTTACGAGGAAGCGGTGGAAGAGTGTTTGTTTTTGAATGCTTATTAATGGAATATTCGATATTCGAAAAAGTTAAAGAAATATTAAGACCCAACCTTCTCCCCAACCAATTTCCTTTTCAACCAGTCTTCACTAATATAACAGCAAAAAATATAAAGCAAACTAAGAGCAAACTAAGAGTTTGTCTAAAAGTTAATTGAACAAAAAACTACAACCTATGAAAAATCTAAAATTATTTATCGTTTTATTGGCAGGCATTATTTCTATTGGAAGTTGTTCGAAAGAGGATGATTTGATCCAAAAGATGGAGGTGAATTTGGAAGAGGAATTTGAGCTTAAAATGAATGAAGAAGCTATCGTTTCTGAAACAAGTTTGAGTTTGAAAGTGATCAATGTGCTGGAAGATTCTCGATGTGCTGTTGATGCGATTTGTGTTTGGGAAGGACAAACTAAATTAGAAATTGAAATTATAGATCATCAAGTAACGACTACCAAAGAAATAATTTATCGAGCTGGAAAAGACTTAACGTTAGAATTTGGCGATTATATTTTTTCCCTTACTCATGTGACACCCGATAATCAAATTGATGAAGTGATAGAATTAGATGATTACACTTTTACTTTTTTTATCGAAAAAAAATAAACTGACAGCAGCTATTTAACTTGAACTATCTACAACACCCGAGTTAAATTTTCATCCTTTGTCGATTGATTTCGGCAAAGGATTTTTTCAAATAAGCACCCAGTAGAATGTCGAACAAAGAGCTATTCTACAATCGAAATATCTCCTGTAAATCTTTCTCTAATTCCATCTTTGAAAAGAATGTCAGCCGTATAAATATAAACTCCGGTGTTGACATTTTTCCCCTTAAAAAATCCATTCCAACCAATCAACTCAATATTTGGTTGAAAATTTTTATTAGAAAAAACAAGCGCTCCCCAGCGATTAAAAATTTGAAAATTCACCACCTCTTCTACATCGATTCCTCCGTAAATCGTGAAATAATCATTGTAGCCATCTCCATCTGGAGAGAAGGCATTGGGGATAAAAACGTTTCGCGTTTCATCAATATTAATGGTAATCTCATCTGATTGGGTACAGCCTTTTGAGTCAGTTGCGATTAATTGATAAGTCGTCGTGGAAGTTGTTGAGGCGATCGGACTGATGCAATCAGAACAACTTAAACCATCGGAAGGTGTCCAAACTATGTTTTCTGGAGGGAAGTTAATAAGTGGGTTTAAAGTATATTCTTCTCCCAATTTTAAATTGATGTCATTACCTAAATCAACGGTTAAAGGAAGTGGATCGGAGAGTGTTGCATTAAGTTCTATTTGGCAACCAAATTGATCAATAATTGTGATGATGTATTCACCTTCTGGTAAATTATCAAAGAATGGATTAACTTGAAATGGAGAATTGTCCAAGGAGAATAAATAATCTCCACCACCATTTTGGACATTGGAAATTAGAATTGAACCATTTTCGTCATTTGGACAAAAAGGATCAATTAATTCGAAATCTGCTGTGATTCCCAAACCAAGCACTACTTCCAAATAAGTGGTAACAATACTATCACAATTATATGTAGCGATCAAACTATCAAGATAAACACCACTCGTATTATAAACTGAATTACCCACTTGCAATTCTAATCCTTGGCAAATTGTATCAAATTGGGTGAAAAAAATTGGCGTTATTTCAATCTCTTTCACATTTGAAATAACTCGACATTTGGGATTGTCTATTGTATTTATTGAGTTGGCAACAATTAACCGATATTGATCTCCATCAGTTGGAATTCCTAAAAATAATTCTTGGTTCGTAGCTCCTGTTACATCATTCCAATTTAATCCTCCGTCAGTACTTATTTGCCATTGAAAAACTGGCGTTGCATATTGATTACCAATGATATTGGCTACTAAGGAGGCTGTTTCTCCATCGCAAACAAAAGGGTTAGACGTTTCAATGATTATTTCAGGGCCGCAAGTTCGAAAAGAAATATTGTCTATAGCGATATCATTTCCATCACCACCAGGTGCATTATTTCTGATTGCTAAATCCAAACTCGTGGTTCCTGGATCTGTGGTAAAAGTAAAACCATAAGTATTCCATTGACCATCTTGAGGAATAGAACCTGTAGAATATTGCACCACTCCATTGATCAAAAAATCGATGTTAGGACTGATCCCAAATACCGATGGGTTTAATAAATTAATAGCATCCGCAGAAAATTGATACAAGGTTCCTTCGCAAAGATTATCGATGGTGTTTTCATAAAAAATACCTGGCGAAAAACTGGCGTTAACCACCATCATGTAACCATTTGGATCGTTACTATTATCTCCAGTATTAACCCAGTTTATGGCAAAACTTCCCCAGGAAGAAGTATTATTAGTAATAGTATAAAAACCATCGAAAGGAGGAGGATCTGCTTGGTATTCATAACTAGGAGCATAACCATTGATATCTGCAGGTAAAACATTGAGAAACCCAGATCCGAAATCACCATCCGTAAAAATATTCTCACCTAGTGTCCCATCACAAAAATCATTAGGGCTAGCCGAGGTAAAAGCTACATTTTCGATGTTTTTATTTTTGTAAATATCTTGTTGTGAAAAAAGCATTGACTGGCCAAAAGATAAAATAAGGAGGCAACTATTGAGAAGAAGAAGAGTTCGTGTAATCACTATATTTTGATTTAGATATAATTTCAGGTTAATTATCAACAAAATAGGGAAAAGACTTGAAATTAAGTATCACTTACCTGTCAAAAAAACTGTTTAAATTTATCAAAAAAAAATCCTACTTTCAGCCCAAATAAAACAACAAAATTATGCTTTTCCCTATCGGTGATGATCAAGTTAAAGGTGGATATTTTCCTTTATTTGCCTATGGATTTATTGTATTAAATATAATAGCATTTATTTTTCAATGGTCAACTGACCCACCCAATCCAAATAATCCTTACGAATTAACTTTACTGACTTGTGAGTATGGTTCCATTCCTGCGGATATCATTAATGGCAAAAATTATTTCACTCTACTGACCAGTATGTTTATGCATGGTGGTTGGATGCATCTGGCTGGAAATATGCTTTTTCTTTGGGTGTTTGCAGATAATATTGAAGCGACTGTGGGGAGTTTTAAGTTTGTACTTTTTTATATATTGGGTGGATTGGCTGCCTCACTTGGACATATTTATTTTGGTATGGGAACCGAGGAATTAGGTTGCTGCTTCCCTTGCGGAAATGTTCAAGGCATAGAATGTTTGCCAAAAGAAATTAATAGATGCTCTGGATCAATTCCAACCGTTGGAGCAAGTGGTGCAATCTCAGCAGTCTTGGGAGCATACATGGTGATGTTTCCAAAATCTCAAGTGAAAGTTCTGGTATTAATCTTCTTTAGATCATTTAAGTTGTCTGCCTTTATTTTTTTGGGGATGTGGATTGCTATGCAATTGTATAGTGGTTTTTCAGAATTAGGATTGTCTGCTAGAGGAGGAACTGCTTGGTGGGCTCATATTGGGGGATTTGTTTTTGGAGTAGTAGCTGGATTTTTATTTAAGGAAAAGGGAAATCTTTTTTTGAGGAACGATACTAATTCGACATCTCCACCTCCCAAAACATTTGATAAAGATGATTTGGTTTAAAGAATATAACAGTATATTTACGTAATTTTTTTTACAAAAATATATTTACCTTTTAGACAGAATAGACATAGATAGTCAACTCAATTTTTAAAAACAAAAAATAAATTATTATGGTAAAACGAAGTTGGTTGTATGGTTTGATGGTTTTTTTAGCTCAAACATGCAACCCATATTATAGCGCAAATGATACTCAAAATCAGTATGAGGAAGAGATCGTTTTTGAAGATTTGGATGTAGAAGAGGATGAAGAAATATACATTCCTCAAGATGCATTTGATATTGACGAAGATATGGAAGTCGAGCCACCAAGTACTAGAGATCGAGTGATGGAAGAACCACCGCCACCGCCGCCGCCACCTCCAATGCCTCAACCAGAGGAAGAGATGATTTTTCAAGTTGTGGAAGATATGCCGAGATTTCCAGGTTGTGAACAAAAAGCAATTGGGAAAAATGAATTAAAGGAATGTGCTAAGGAAGAGATGATGAAATTTGTTGCAGAGAATATAAAGTATCCTAAGATTGCCAAAGAAAATAGAGTTGAAGGAACAGTTGTTATTCAATTTGTGGTTGGTAAAAATGGTGAAATTAGAAAAACTCAAATCATGCGAGATGTAGGAGCGGGTTGTGGGGATGAGGCACTCCGAGTAGTCAACTCTATGC
>CAYGRM010000109.1:7816-17700 GCA_964352225.1 uncultured Saprospiraceae bacterium
GGATTCCAGGAAAGCAAAGAGGAAGACCTGTAGATGTTCAATATAATTTACCTGTTGCATTTAAATTGCCTAAGGAGGATCCGAAATCAAAGAATTGAGCAAACAATTGGTTTTGTTTTTATAATTAATTCTATGATTAGAAAAGAGGCTGTCTCATAAGTGAATAATTAAAAACTAGCATAGAATTTTTATTACCACATAGGAACATAGGGCATATAAGATTTGGTCTATCTGACCTATGTTCCTATGTGGTAAAATTTAATTTTGGTCATAGTTTTCTAATTTTACTTATGAGACAGTCTCTTTTTTTTTTGAAAAAAACTAACTCAACTCTTCCTCAATTTTTACAATCACTTCCTTGGCACTATTATAAGTTTCTTGCATTGCCGCTGAATTATCCATGCCAGCAAAAAGTGCCATTTCGCAAGTTTTGATGATTTTGATAAAACTGTCGATATGATTTTGAGAAACATTCAACGATTGTAATTTATCTTGAATATTCGCTTTGGATAATTCGGAAATTGGGATTTTTAATTTATCACAAACATAACCAAATGAAGCTCTCGATACTTCATCATAAAATGCTTTTGAATTTTGAGTAGTCATAAATTTTTCCGCTTGGGATAATTTTTCCACCGCCACTTTTTGTGCTCGTTGCATTTTTAATAATTCAAAATCAATAGAGCCTTCTCGAATTAATTTTTGCCGATAAAGCAAAGCACCTCCTAAAAATAAAAATGGAAGCAAAGTCAATACCCAAAAGAGTGGCGACCCAAAAAAGTATTTTCCTTTTTCAGAAAAAGTCGTTTCAGTTTTAATGGAAACAAAATCAGGTTTGGCTACTCCTTTTTCAACAATACTTGATGTACGTTTTTTTCGACCTTTTTTGACATTCACTTCTAAAGGATTTACCCCTAAGGTGATAAATTTTAAACTATCTGTGTTGTAATAAGTGAATCGTGGTTGAACAGAGTAATTTCCAGGATTTAAAGGAAGGGCTTGATATTCTAATATTTTCCGACCATAAATTTCTCCACCTTTCTCAAAAGTAGTTTCTTCTAAAATTCGTGGTTCGTACACTTCAAAATTTTCTCCTAATTCCATTTGAGGAGAAAGAATTCTTTTCAAATCTCCATTGCCTTGAATTGACATGGTAATGACCATCGCATCGTCGGTGGAGAGGTTTCGATTATTGACCGAGGCCTTCATTTCGTAGGTTCCTACTGCTCCGCTGAAGTTAGGAGGAATACTGTCGGCAGGAAATGCAATGACATTTATGTTGACAGAATCAACTTGGTAAGGAATATATTTTACTTCATTAAAAAAGAAACTTCGACGTTGACCAGGTTCGGATTTTCCTAATCGAAGGTTGAGCGGATCGATGGTTAATAGACCTGCTTGCTGTGGGAATAAGGCAACTCGTTTGAATATTTTAGTCGCATACATTTCTCCATCAATTTCTTCTTGCATAGTTCGATAACTAAATTGACGAATATCCTGAGCAAAAAATCCATTATATTCAGGATCTTCTCCCATATCGTAACTTTCGATATTTACCTTGGTGTATAATTTATAATCGACGGTGATTTGCTGACCAATTCGAGCAACCGTAGTGCTGGGTTCTGCTAAAACAAAAAAGTCATTTTCAGTATCTATTTCTCCGGGATTGAGTTCTTTCTTTTTGACTACTTCAATAGAAATTGGTTTGGTTTTCATTTCTTTTCCATTGACGATTGCTGTTGCTGAACCGATTGTGTATTGTCCAGGTTCTTTTGCTTTTACATTGTAGGCAACAGTATAAGAAGTGCTTCCTTTTCCATTGATGAAAGTAGAAGATTGTCGCTTGGATGGGGATCCAACTTGATTAAACCCACGCCAAGCAGGAGGAGTTAATCGATCCCAAGTGGCGTTTGTTAAGGTAAAAGAAACGGTGAAGTATTGATCTTCCTCAATTTTTTTAGCATCAGTCTCTGCAGTAAAAGTTACATTGCTTTGAGCAGATAAATAAAATGGAAAAAGGAAAACAAGAAGTAGAAAGTAAAGCTTAGATATATTTTTTCTAATGTTTAACGCAGAAGTAGATGCGATTTTAAGCAATGTAAAGGTATTGTTATGAAAAAATATATTCATGTTTATTTTTTGAAAAATGCTGCTGAAAGTGAAAATTCAGCAGGTGATTCTATCTCACCTGCTGAATGAATAAAAAAAGGAAATTATATTTTATAAACCTTTCCTTTCTTCTTTGATTTCTTTTTGCTTTTCTTCTCCGTTCCTTCTCCTTCTTTTTCTTCACCTTCTTGTTGTGGTATTTCTAATTTTGGAAATTCACGAAGTTGGAAAAAATCATCCAAGGGGAAATTGAAGAAATCATCAGATGGCGAATTGAAAAAATCATTTGGCGCAGAGTCAAAAATATCAAAATGATTAGGAGTCTTTCGATTTGGTTTTTGAATAATACCGTCGGGGTTATCTAAAACCAATATTTCAATAGGCTGTGTTTCTAGGGTCATTCCATCTGCTTCAATAAAAGCAGGTTCAAGGTAAAAATTACCAATGGATTTTGGTTGCAAATAATAAGTGTAAGAAATACTTTGAGTAGTTTCCCCATTCGTCATGCTAAAGCTACTTGATTGATTTGGGCCACCCACGATATCAAAATTTTTAAAGTTAGGTGCTTCAAATTTTTGTCCTTTGGCATTTTTCAAGGTGAAAGTAACTTCAATATAATTTCCTAAAAGAACCTCGGTATTACTTACCTCGATAGAAAACTGAGGTTCCGTTTTGATGATCTCTGCACTCATTTGAAAAGTGAGGAACATTAAAAAACAACTTAAGTTGACTAACTTTTTCATTTCTTTATTTTTAATATTTTTTAAATAATAATATCCCAATTAAATTAAAATCAAGGTTCCCTCATCACTCAAGTAATCACCAATCCTTTTCAGGTTTTTGTCCATTTCCTTTTGCTTTTCGCATTTTTTCTTGAACCTTTTTTTCTTCGTCATCCATGATTTTCAAAAGCTCTAACGCTTCCTCTTTACTCAGATCTTTTGGTTGCTCTTGCGGTTGTTCTTGTTGATCTTTTTGTTGGTCACTTTGTTCTTGCTCTTGCTGTTGCTCTTCCTGCTGTTCTTCTTGTTGCTGCTCTTCTTGTTCTTCTTGATCCTGATCTTGCTGTTGCTGCTGCTGTTCTTGTTGTTGCATTTGAATCAGTCGTTGGGTGAGCGCTAAATTCTTTTTGGTATCCATATCATTTGGATTAAGTCGCAAAGAATTTTTGTAAGCTTCTACACTTTTCTCTAAGCCTTTACCTTCTTCGGTTTGAGCTTTTTTGAAAAGAGAATTCCCTAGATTATAATAGGCATCAGCTTTTGTTTGATTGTCTTTGGCTAGTTCAGCAGCCGAAGAAAAATGTTGAATTGCTTCATCGTAGCCATCATTTTTATAAGTAGCATTCCCCAAGTTGAATTTACCTTTGATGTTCGAAGGATCTTTTGCTAAAGCCTTATAGTAATCTTCTGCTGCTTTAGCAAAATCATCTTCTTTATAAGCTTTGTTTCCTTCTCGCAATAATTTATGAGCCGTTTGGGAAAACGACCATTGAGAAATAAAACTTAGAATTAATACAAATATGATTTTTTTCATAGATTAAAATTACTAAAAAATATCATTCTTAAATATAAAATCAAATCGATTACAAAATTCGGAAATTGTATTTTTTTTGGCAATAATTTTAACGAAAAAAAATACCAAAAAAATACCTTATAGTCCAAGAACTTATTTCCCTAATTCATTCAAAAAAAACAAAATTATTGCTGCTAAAACTATTGCTGCCGAAACGATTCCACTCGTTCGAATGGGATTTTTAAAAACAGGAAAATAGGAATCTGTACTTTTAATTGCTGCGATCCCCGTTCCAATTAGAGTACTCAAAAATGAAATCCCAAAAAACAATCCATTGCCCGAAATCCAATAAAGCATCGATGAAACAATATTTAAACTTCCCAACACCTCAATTGGTAAAGATGAATTAGCCGTTTCAAAAAATGCCCATCTGAATTTTTTATTTAAAAATCTAAACTTTAAAAATGGGCGAAAAAACCAAAAAATCATACCTGGAATCGAAACTAATAAGACTCCTATCCATACAACGTTGCCAAACTGTACTTGGTTTGCTAACAATACATTTACAAAAAAGGTAAAACCTCCAACAACTAAGCTTGGACGAATTAAACCTTGACTATTTCCTGCGATCAAATTAAATAGCGTTTTCCATTTTGGAACATTTCGAGTGCGAGCCTCTAGCCAAAATGCTAATATATTTTGGTTTTGAGGTTCGAGTTGTACCGCGGTTTTTAAATGTGATTCAGCTGCTATAAAGTTTTTATTTTTCCAAAAAAGAGTAGCCTTAACTAAATGAGCTTGGACGTCTTCGGGAGACAAATTCAAGGCCTTATCTGCCAAAATTTGAGCTTGCTGATTGGTGCCAGATTCTTGTTCCAATAAACTTTTGAGTTGTAGAGCAGATTCGTTATTAGGATTGATTTTAAGGCTATGGTTGAGTAAAGCTGTGGCTTGTTTTACTTGGTTAAAATGTAAATGTGATTTTGCTAGTTGCACGAAGTAATGACTCTCCATGGGGTTGATTCGAATAGCTGCTTCGAGATGATCTTTGGCTTTTCCAAAGTTTTCTTTTTGATTGAACAAAACACCCATTGCATAAAATAGTTGATCAGAATCGGGATGTGCTCCGATGGCGGTATAGCCAATTTGCTCAGCTTTGTCAAATTTTTTTAACTGGATTAAGGACAAAAGCATGAGAAAAAATGCTTCTTCATTTTCAGCATCATATTTTAATGCTTCGGTGGCTTCTTGGTAACAATTTTCGAATCGATCTAATTCGTAAAATTGAGAAGATCTTTGGAGGTGGTATTTAACTTTGCTCATAGCTATTTGAACAAATCTTTTCCTCTCAAATATTTATTTTTTCGATAAGAAATAAAAAATTCTGACAAAATAAAGAGTAAAGCTAAAGCGATAAACCATTGAAAATAACTGGCGTACTCGGTGAAAGAACGAGTTTCGAATTCTTGTTTTTCAATTTTTTCAATTCGACTTTGGAGAGCGGTAATAATTTGTTCTCCATCAGAGATATTAAAATATTCCCCAGCTCCAGCAGTAGCTAAGTCAGCAAGCATTTGTTCATTAATCGCAGTTCTGATGGTATTACCATCTTTATCTTTTTTGTAATCTGGAAATCCTTGAACCTCAATTGGAATCAATCCACCTTGCTGAGTTCCAACACCAATCGTAAAAATCATCAATCCATTTTCAAAGGCATCACCAGCTCGAGCAATGGCTTCGTCATCATGATTTTCTCCATCAGAAATAATGATTAGGGCTTTGTGTTGTTTGTTGGTTGGTTCGAAAGATTGCTCCGCCAAATCAATTGCTTCGCTGATGGCTGTTCCTTGTGTGGGAGCCATATTGGTATTGGCACTTCGTAAAAAGAGTTGAGCAGCAGCATAATCAGTCGTCAATGGCATTTGTAAATAAGCATTACCAGCAAAAATTATTGTCCCAATTCGTTCTCCTTTTAGTTCTTCGACGAGTTGTTGCGCAAATCGTTTGGCACGTTCTAGTCGATTAGGAGATATATCTGTCGCCAGCATACTTTGCGAAATATCCAAAGCAATAAATACATCTACACTTTTTCGTTTTGCTTTTTCTCGCTTGGCTCCCCATTGTGGATTAGCGTAGCCGATAATCAATGCTGTTAATCCTAACAATAGAATTACAAATTTGATTAAGTGTTTGTATTTACTGGTTTGTGGCGCTAGTTGCTCCATCAAACTTGAATCCGCAAACTTTGCCATTGCTCGTTTGCGCGCAAACCACATCCATAGAAATGCCCCAATTAAAATGGGAATAATTCCTAAAGCCAATAAATTTTCGAAGTGCTCGTAGCGAAACATCTGTCTTTTTTTTACAAGTAGCTGGACTCTCCCGATTCCAGTAAAATGCAATTTGAATTGTAGTTGGAATTTCCCAAGTTAGTTTTGAACTAATTTACTGGACTTGGGAGAGTCCAGCTATGGTATCGTTCGGAAAATTGTATATCTCAACAAAATTTCCAAGACTAAAAATACAATTCCAAGTAAAGCGAAAAGGTAAAACTCTTCGCTGTATCTTTTTATTGAAGTGACTTCAATTTTTGTTTTTTCTAATTGATCGATGATTTGGTAAATTTCTTCTAAGCCTTCTTTGGAGACTGCTCGAAAATATTGGCCGCCGGTCATTTTTGATAATTCACGTAGTAGGTTCTCATCAAAATTTACTTGCGACAATCCATAGACGTATTCTCCATTGCTTCGACGACGAATTGGAGTTCTAGCAGCACCTTTCGAACCAATTCCAATGGTGTAAACTTTTACTTCTAATTCTCTAGCAATTTCGCCAGCAGTCATTGGTTTTATGTATCCTGCATTATTATCTCCGTCGGTGAGAAGAATCACGATTTTACTTTTGGCTTCGCTATCTTTTAGTCGATTGACTGCGGTGGAAAGTCCCATCCCAATGGCGGTTCCATCTTCCAGAATTCCACATTGCAGACCATCTAAAAATTCTTTGAGGACTCGATGATCGGTTGTCAATGGACATTGCGTGAATGCTTCACCTGAAAAAACGGCTAAACCAATTCGATCATATTTTCTTTTATCAATAAAATCTGCCGCAACATCTTTACTCACTTCCAATCGATCAGGGGTGAAATCTTGTGCCAACATACTACTTGACAAATCCATTACCATCATGATGTCAACTCCGTCAGCGGTAATTTCTTCCTCCTTCAAAGTTAACTGAGGGCGAGCCATCGCAATAAATAAAGTGGCAACCGTTAAGGTGCGCAAAATGGGTAGCATGATTCTCAATTGACCACGCAAACTACTTTTTCCAAATGCCTCTAAACTTGGTAAATTCAAATTTGCATACCTTTTTTCTCTTTGGGTAAAATACCAAACCCCCATGATTGGAATTAGGACCAAACCTAAAAGCCAATATGGTGCGAGGAAATTATAGTTTTCTAAAAAAGGAATACTCATTATACGTTGTTAGCTGAATTTAGTGATGTAGAATTTTGTTTTTTTAGTTGTGGTGTTTTTTGAAAATATGGCTTTGGAGTTTCTCTGATGAGTTCATGTTCGAAAAATATGTCATAAGGTGTCTGTTTCTTTTTGGTAAAAAAAACAGAAAGAAACGGCATTCCTAGAAATAGAAACATCACATTTTTTGCAATAAATCTTAGTATTGATTTTCCAAAAGAAATATTACTTCCGTCGATATTTTGAACTCGAAGTCCTAAGAGTTTTTTACCAAAAGTACTCCCCATGCTAGATTCCAAATATGGAAAATAAAAACCAGCATATAATAAAAATAGACTGATAAAGATTGCTCCAACAAGAATAGGCCGATCAAAGACCCACTCAGTAACCTCAACACCTGAAATTAATGTTAGGTAGGTATAGAGTATTAAAATACTTCCAATGGCGAAAGAAACGTAAAAAATAAATCCATCAATCGCATTCGCAAAAAATCGTAACCAAGGATTTGGGTATTTTGGTTTGGCAGTTAGTTGGCTGATTGTTTCATTGTACTCCTTTTCAATGGCTTCTTTTTCTGCAATGATGTCAGTTTCTGCTTTTTTAGTAGTTTCCACAAATTCGTAGGCCTTATTCATGAATTGCTCATGAATATCACCAGCGGGTTCTGCTTTGGCAAACTTGACTAAATCGGCAACTTGCAAAATATTTTGTACTTCGGTTCGCAACGAATCTTTGAGGTTCAGTTTTTTCAAATCCTGTCCAATTTGATTCGTGGTATTTTCTAGAGCATTTATTTTATACCGATTTTCCAAGTAGGCTCGAATGATATGAGTTAGCTCACTTTGATAAGTTTTGATATCGCCTTTTTGCCAAAGTTGTTTTGCTTTTAGTTCATCCAATTGGTTGAAGGCAATGACATTGGCAGGAATAAATTTTTTCGGTTTTGGTAAAGCAACTTTTGGTCGATTAGCTCTTTTGACGAAATAATAAACGATGCCACCAATGAATAAAAATCCAAGGATAAATAAAGTGGCGGGAATCAAAATATCTTGGACGAAATCAATGGGTTCTTCTCGAACATTTTTAATCGGTTCGACGGTCATGGAATCTATTGGGGTCGATTCTAGAGCGAGGGGAGAACCGACTTGAATTTCAATATCCTTTGCAGCAATCGTTCGTAACGCTCCATTTTGTTCATACTCAATGGTAGGAGGAAGGATTTTATGAATGCCTTCTTCCCAAAATGTAAATTGAATATCGTTTTCTTTTAAAACTTGATTACCATTTTTTTGAGTCGTCCAATTGGCTTCACTTCCGGTCAACATCATCGAAGCATCGGGCGAATTCCAATTGCCAAATTTTTGAATTTCCATGATCTCTCGGCTAAATCCCTGTTTTCGAAAATACTCATCTAGCTGAGCCATTTTTTGAGGATCATTGGTAAACGAAGAGTCTTGGTAAAAACTTGTGGTGGTGAGAGGATCAGTTTGAATTGGTTTGAGATCAATTGATCGAATTGTGACATTTTCAGGATGCGCTACTTTTAATCGATAAATATTCACATCACCAATCTGCATAGAATCACTTAACACCTCAACTGAAAATACAACTTGAGCTGAACTGATTTTTACCAAAAAAATAAAAAACAAAAAATAAAATATTCGCATGCTTTTTTTAATTGTTAATGCTCAACTTGGAACGGTTAATATCCCACGTGGGGAATTCATCGTTCCTGGTTAAACATTCACCATTATTTATTTTGATCTTCGTTTGAAAAATTCTAACAATCTATTTACGTAAGATTCATTCGTTCTAATGGTTACTGAATCTGCCCCTGTTTTTAAAAAAGTATTTTTAAAATAATCCATGTGAGAATTAAACCACTTGGAATAATTTTCTCGAACAGATTTACTACTTGAATCAATCCATCGAACATCTCCCGTTTCAGAATCTACCGCTCGAATCAATCCTACATTGGGTAATGCTTCTTCTCTTGGATCAATGATATGAATTCCAACAACATCATGTCGACGCTTCGCAATTTTCAAAGGAGCTTCATATCCTTTTGCTAAAAAATCAGACAAGACGAAACAGATGCATCTTTTTTTAATTAAATTATTCAAGTATTCTAGAGCCATTCCGACATTGGTTCCGTTGTCTTCTGGTTCGAGATTAATAATTTCACGAATGATTCGGAGGACGTGTTGTTTCCCTTTTTTTGGAGGAATATATTTTTCGATTTTATCAGAAAAAAATAACACCCCTACTTTGTCATTATTATTTAAGGCAGAGAATGCGAGCACGGCTGCAATTTCCGCATTGATTTCATTTTTAGTTTGTTTGACTGAACCAAAAAAAGAGGATTTACTTACATCTATCAAAAGCATCACGGTCAATTCACGCTCTTCCTCAAATACTTTGACATGTGGCGAACCAGTTCGTGCCGTTACATTCCAATCAATATTCCGTACATCATCACCATATTGATAATCTCGTACTTCACTAAATGACATACCTCGTCCCTTGAAAGCACTATGGTACTCGCCTGAAAAGATTTGTTTGCTTAAGCCTTTGGTCTTAATTTCAATCTTTCGTACTTTTTTTAAGAGCTCAGTTGTATCCATATTAGTCGCGGGTTGCTTTAGTTGCTGACCATTTTTTTAAAAAAAATATGGTCATGAAATTTTAATGTGTTAAAATATAGTTTTCCTAAATCAACTTTTACTTGGAAGTTTATTCGTGTGTTTTTTTAAAAAAAAAGAAACTCATCGTTTATCATTGAGT
>CAYGRM010000110.1:0-17627 GCA_964352225.1 uncultured Saprospiraceae bacterium
GATAGATTCTCTGCTAAAAATTGAATAAAAAAAAATATATTTGAGTCTTCTTTTTTCCATTTTTTGATGCGTTCATATTGGTTAACAAATCCTACTGAAGGGGGATTTTTACTCTCTTTTAGAATCTTTTCCATTACAGGTCTGAACTGAGAGTTATTAAAAGGAATATTATCTGCGGCATAAATAAGACCTCCTTGGCCTTCAAATAATTCATCATATACTTCTTGATTTTTCTTCCAATGTAAATAAGCATCAGTAGAAAAAATACCCTTGATGGCTTCTACTATTTCATAGTATGGCCGAGTGATTAATTTTTTAGATAATAGTTGAAAAAAATCTTTTTGTTCCTCCTTGTTTTTTAGAAGCAAAGTTGCTTCTGTACAAAAGGTAGAGAGTTGTTTGTCATCAATAAATTCAATTAATTTTTCTAAAGTGATAGAAATAGGTAAACTATTATGAAGGATTTCTGATAGATGTTTTGATCGGACTTGGTGTAATCCTTCAATCTGTCTTCCATCTTGAATATAGATTTGATATTCGCTTTTTAGACATTCTAAAATATGACCAATAGAACTAAATTGAGGAGTTATTTTTTTTATAAGTTTACTACTGCTAAGAGTTATGCCACAAATATCTGCTATAGAAACTAGCTCTAATATTTGTCTTTTCTGATTGCCATTTTCTTCTTTATCAAGATTATCAATTTGCCCTTGCAATCTCTCTTTTAACATATTACCCTGAGTGAGTAGATATACATATTCTATAAGTAATCCACTTTGTTTTATTTTTACCCATTGGGATTGCCAATTATTTATAGAAGGATGAATTTTTCCTTTTTTTTGAAATGCTCGAAATATTAATTCTGCTTCTTGATAGTCTAGGTTAATGTTGATAGTTGCTAAATTCAAGCTATAATCTCTATATCGATGCCAATCCTCTTCCCTAGAAGAGATTAAAAACTTAATAGGTAAATGTGATGTTCGTCGTACTAATTGTGACCAGTTTTTTACAGAATATTTTAGTCCATCAATTATAATGATTGGAATTTCTCCAAGTCTGATTAGTGTTTCCAAATATGATGTTATTTCTCCTACTTCATGATCAGTTTCTAAAAAATGCAATTCGTACGGGGTATAATTTTCCATCTGAGAAAAAACTACTTGCCACAAAAGAGTAGATTTTCCTTGACCACTTGAAGCTTTGATGACTGTAACATCAAACTCGTTAATTGAATCTAAAATCTTTTGTTCCCATAGGTTTCTTTTAATTGGAAGACCTGCTCCAATATGATAAGGTTTAGCAGGTTTTCCTTCAAAATAATTTTTAATAATTTCTTTATCAAAAGGATTTTCAAACGAAATAGGTTCTATCCACCGTTCTGAAATCGCTCTATTGGTTGGTGCTTTTTGTTGAGAAATGAGAAAGTCTTTAATTACAGTCGTAAATTTATTGAATGTTATTTTTTCTGATTTCTTAGACCAAATAAATGCGTTATAATAGAGTGATTGGGCTAATTGATTTTCTGTATTGTTTTGAATATGATGTTGGTCAACTATAAGTTTTAAAACTTTTTTATCTAATATTTTTTCCGGAATAATTGAACAGCTTATTTTAGAAAGGAAATAGCCGAGTTCAAAACCAGAGAAGTTCCAATTAGGTTTGTCACTTATTAATTTTTGAATTTTAACCTCCCAAAAATCTATGACTTTTTTAGGAATCATTTTCTTTTTTTGATTAGCCTCAATAACTTTTTTTAAGTTGCCTCTCAAGTTATTGTTACAGACTAATTCTAATGTTGCCTCTTTATCTATTAAGTGTAATTCAACAAAATTAGCAAGGATGTTTTCATTGAATTCAGTTGAATCAATACCATCATTTTTACATTTTACTTGAGTGAATGTATTAGAAGAAAGATTAGTTATTTTTTTATAGAGGTCAATATCTTCGACACCTTCTAGATGGAAAATTTTCTTTTGAGAAGATTCTGAAATAGAAAACTCATCAAGCATTTTGTAAATCGCAAATTTACATTGGTAAACAAAACCTTTCATTGACTCAGAACCTCCTGTTCGTTTTTTCGCTAATTCTTCAAGTAAAGAAATAGTTTTTGGCATAGGATGTGAAAAGTTAATTTGTATAATTGATTAAACAATAAACTACAATTCAGGCATTTTTTCAAACACCTCATTATTCTTAAATAAACCAAGAGACTTCAAATACCGATCAGTCATTTCCAAAGAATAATGGCGACATTGAAACTGAATACTTTTTATATCAACTCCAGCTTTATAAGCACTTACTACTCCAGTATGTTTCCATCCATAAAGTGTATAATCTCCTCCAGACATTTCCAATTCTTTAAGAACCTTTCTATGTCGGTCTCCCATTTTGTTTATTGAAAATGGAGTATCACTCGGTTCTACTAATCTAGGAAAAATATAACCTGATGTTTTACCAATGAGGTAATGTTCGGAATCAAAAGAATCTAATTTGAGTTGTGATAAATTTTTTAAAAAGTGAGAAGGAATAGTTACATATTCACCCTTATTATTTTTAGCAACATCTCCTGGAATAAAAATTCGCTTCTCCTTTAAATTGATATTTTTGATTTGTAACAATCTAATTTCATTTGGTCGCATAAAGCAATAAAAAATAAACTGAATGGTAAGTTTCAATTGGTCATCAGCTATATCTAAGATTTGTTTTTGTTGAATTTTAGAGTAGGCTTTATTCTTGGCACTCGTCTTCACTCGCATCTTTTTATAATTTTGAAATGGGTTTTCCATTATCCAATTACGAGTTACCATTTCGCCAAGCAAGCTTTTTAGAATTCTTAAGTAATCATTCCTGCTTTGGGTAGACAGCTCTCTTTCAACGAGCAAATAGTCTGAAAATTTAATGAGGTCTTGATCTGTTAATTGATGTAAATATAATTTAGGCTGGATGAATTTGATAAAAATACCAACTTTTGATTTAGCTGTTTGGAAGGTTTTTTTCCGAAATAGTTTAGATTTTATTTCAAGGATTTTTTGAAATGCTTCTTTGATATTGTGGACTTGAAAGGATGCTTCTTCTTTTTTAGAAATAGCTTTGTTTGGTAGATTAGCTTTTAAGTAGTATCCCTTTTTAAGAAGATTGTTTATATCTGATATCCTTTTTTGTGCATAAGCTTTTCTTTCTTCAAGAGAATTAAACTTATTTAAAGTGTAGTCTTTTTTCCTAATCTGCTTATTTTTCTTTTCATCCCAAACGTAAAATACAATATACCAACGGCTATTGATATCTCCTTTTGCATTATACAAACGAGCAAGTTTAAATGGTTTAGTATTTTCGAATTGTTCCAAAGGAAATAGTTTTAGGGAAAATGCCAGAATTGGCTCATAAGCTGGCTCATTTGGAAAGTTGGCGGTAAGTTTATTCGCAACTCCTTGATTATCAAGAAGTTGCGAAAACGTGGTGGAGCTGCCGGGAGTTGAACCCGGGTCCAGACAAAGCAACTGAGAGCTTTCTACATGCTTATTTTCTATTCGATTTTCGAGCAATGACAAGGAAGAAACCAACCCGCGTCATCACCTTATCCTCCATAAATTTCGCTTCATAGTGGAGGTCCCCTAATCCGCTAGCCTAAGTGCTCTTTCGAGCGGATGATATGCGGCACGCTGTGTATTAGGCGTCAAGCGCACGGCACAAAGGCATCTAATTAGATTCTAATTAGGCTGCCATGGCGAATCGTTGATTGCCATTTATTGTTGTTTAATTACTATTTTTTAACGGAGTAAGTAATTTTGCTCCGACATGCTTACTAACCGATAATCTTTCCTGTCGATTCCAGTCAGCCCCTATGGGAATATCGAATATCGAACAAGGAATGAAGAAATTCGAAGTTGGATATTCCTCGTTCGATATTCGATATTCCATTTTGTCTTTTCGATTTTCATAAACTCAAAACTCTTTTGTTTCAAGCGGTTGCAAAAGTAATAACAATATTGATTAATGTAAAGTTTCTATTCATTTGGTTTTTTTTATTTTTGGAATAAAATAGACTTCATTTTTGAAACCAAAAAAAATGCAGAATCGTTGGCAAACCTGTATATTCGCACCCAAATGTGAAAATAATTTTGCCGAAATTGATTTGTTGGTAAAATTCAAAAAATAAAATATGTCAGATCCAAAAAGATATTTAGTTACTTCTGCTCTTCCTTATGCCAATGGTGAATTACACCTTGGGCATTTGGCAGGCGCATATTTGCCAGCCGATATTTATGTGCGTTACTTGCGATTGCAGGGAAAAGATGTAGCCTATATTTGTGGCTCTGATGAAAATGGAGCTGCGATCACTTTGCGGGCAAAAAAAGAAGGAATTTCTCCTCAAGAAATTATTGACAAATACCATAATTTATTTAAAACCACTTTTGAAAAATTAGGTATTTCATTCGATTATTATCATCGAACTAGTGCTCCTTTGCATCATGAAACTGCCCAAGGTTTTTTTAAAAAATTATTGGAAAAAGGAGACGAGTTTGAAGAAAAAGTGAGCGAACAATATTACGATGAAGGTTTTGACCAGTTTTTAGCAGACCGATATATTATCGGAACTTGTCCAAATTGTAGTTACGATAAAGCATACGGAGATCAATGCGAAAATTGTGGAAAAGACCTTTCTCCAACTGAACTCATCAATCCAAAATCTACCTTGAGTGGAAATGTTCCTATTTTAAAATCCACTAAACATTGGTTTTTTAAATTAGATAAGCATGAGGCGTGGTTGAAGGAATGGATCGAAGAAGGAACACTTGATGGCGAGCCTCATCACAACGCAAAATCTTGGCGAAATCATGTGGTTGGACAATGTAAATCATGGTTAGATGGAGGACTTTTACCTCGTTCGATTACCCGTGATTTGGATTGGGGAATTCCAGTTCCAGTTGAAGGTGCAGAGGGGAAAGTGTTGTACGTTTGGTTTGATGCACCGATTGGTTATATCTCATCTACCAAACAATGGGCTGCCGAAAATGGAAAAAACTGGGAGGATTATTGGAAAAGTGATGATGCTGAATTAGTGCATTTTATAGGGAAAGATAATATCGTTTTTCATTGTATTGTTTTCCCTGCTATGTTAAAAGCACATGGAGAGTACAACTTGCCGGTGAATGTTCCTGCGAATCAATTTTTGAATTTTGAAGGAGATAAATTTTCTAAATCGAGAGGTTGGGGTATAGAGCAAGATGAGTATCTCAGGGTTTTTGAAAATTTCGAAAATAAAGAAGATGCCTTAAGGTATACTTTGATTCGCAACATGCCTGAAAATAAGGATAGTGATTTCAAGTGGGATGATTTCGTGGATTTTCATGATAATGAGTTGGTGGCGAATGTGGGTAATTTTATTAATCGAGTAGTGGTTTTGACTAACAAATACTTCGAAGGAAAAGTACCTTCGGTGGATGTTGATTTGAAGGAAGTGTTAGCTGGAGTAGAAAATTTGACGCAACGATTATGTCAAGAAATTGAAGCCTTCCAATTCAAACCAGCCATTAGTACATTGATGGAAATTTCAAGTTGGGGAAATACTTATTTGCAGGATGCTTCACCTTGGACCATTTATAAAACGGAACCTGATAGCGAAAAAATTAAAGAGGCTATGTTGGTGAGTTTGCAGATAGTTGCTTTGTTAGGTGTTTTGACCAAACCATTCTTACCTTTTTCTTCAGCAAAAATTCAAAAGTTATTGAATTTGCCAGGAGTACAAAATGGTGATTTAATTGAGATCTTGGAACGCCTCCAAAAAGGGCAACCCATTTTAGAAGCAGGTGGTCAAATTGGCGAACCTACTTTGCTTTTTGCCAAAATTAATGACAGAAAAGATACTTCTCGATTGGATATCGTTAATGCTCAAAAAGAAAAATTAGTCGCTGCACTTGAAGCTAAGAAAGCAAGTGAACGAGCGCCAGTTAAAGATGAGATTACTTTTGATGATTTTACCAAACTAGATATTCGAACCGGAACGATCATTCAAGCAGAGAAAATGGAAAAGGCCGATAAACTTTTAAAAATAAAAGTAGACTTAGGTTTCGAAGAAAGAACTGTTGTATCTGGGATTGCAAAATTTTTCAAACCTGAGGATATCATCGGTCAACAAGTGTTGCTACTCGCTAATCTTGCTCCTCGAAAAATGAGAGGAGTCGAATCTCAAGGAATGATTTTGATGGCTGAAAATGAGAAAGGAGAATTGAGTTTTGTGAGCCCGAAAGAAGGGTGGGGGAATGGATTCCAAATAAGTTAACCCCCCAGCCCCTAAAGGGGAGCCTTTTTTCTTTGCCTTTCGGCAACAGAAAAAAGTTAATTACTATCTGCCTCCCGATTCAATTATCTAAAAAAAAAGGACTTTGAAATTAAATTTCAAAGTCCTTTTTTTCTACACAAATATCGTCAAACAAATCATGTTTAACTTTTTCGATTGCCGAAGGCATAATCGAAAAAGGCTCCCCTTTAGGGGCTGGGGGTTACCTCATCTTCGGCCGTCTTCTCTTCCCTCCTGGCTGCATCATATTTCTTCGACCTTGTCCCTGGGCATTTTTCATTTGACCTCTTTGTTTGAAAGCCAAATCAAATTGAGCAATCTGATCTTTAATTTGTTGCTGCGTTACTTTTAACTTTTTAGCATTCATGAAATATACCTTAGCAGCATTCCATTTTTGCTTTTGTGCATTGATATTAGCCAATTGCAATTGTACCATTGCTTTTTCATCATCTGTAGGTAAGTCGATAGCTTCTGCTTTTTTGAAATATTCTTCAGCAGCATTATTATCTTTTTTATTCATCGCCAGAGAACCTTTGAGGATATTGTAAAAGGCTTGATTGGTTTTGTATAAATATTCAGGTTTCCAAGTCAAATTAAGTCGTGCTTCTGCTTCCTCGAATTTCATTTCTTGCACTAGTTGAGCAGCTGATTGAACAGTTCCAAGCATAATATAACTAGCCAATAATCCTATTCCTATAAGTAAAAAAGGCAAGGCATACCAAAAGCCTTGAAAGATTGCTAATAAGATACCACCGACTAAAAATAGGGCGATTAAGGCAAATTTGAGTTTTATATTAATTGAAAACATCGTGTTATTTTTTTAAAATATAAATTTAAACCATTGATACTCAACGGGGTGCAAAGATACGGATTACCTTTCAATTTCATAGAAAAGTTGAACTAAACCAGTTGAATAAGTTTTACTATCTGTTAATTTTAATTTCTTTTGAATATCTATTTTTTCGAATAATGGCTTTCCGCTTCCAAGGATTAGTGGATGCACCGCAATCATTAATTCATCAACAAGGTCTAAGTTAATCATAGCAGTCGTTAGACTTGCTCCGCCAAACAGCCAAATATCTTTTCCTTCAGCATGGATTATTTTATTGACTTCTTCTGCGATATTTCCACTAATTATTTTGGGACCGTTTTCGCTATTTTTTAATGTATTTGAAAAAACGATTCGTTGTTTATCTGGAAATGCTTCTGGTGCCATTTCTAATAATTGAACATAGCTTTTTCGTCCAAAGAAAATTGTATCAATTCGATTTAGGAAATCAGTCATTCCATAATCTTGATCAGTAAAGCACCAATCTATTTCGCCATTGGATCCTTCGATAAATGAGTCAAGCGTGGTACATAAGTTCAAAATTATTTTTCTCTTGGTCATTAATAAAGTTTTATGCAAGATAGATACTATTTAAATATTATAAGTTCTAGGTCATAATTAACTGTGAAATAATTATGACTTAGAACTTAATTAGGAGAATAATGTAAAGTTGGATATATTTCCCCCAAAAAAATAATGTCAATTTCTTCCAGCAAGATGCTTTCGCTGATTGCTGTTATTTTAATCAGCTCTTTTTGTTGGTATCAACCTTGGCAACAAGCTCTAGTTGGAGGAGCAGATAGTTGGGGGTATTATGCTTATTTGCCTGCTGTTTTCATTCATCAAGATTTACCAACTATGGATGATTCTGAAGAGGCACGAAAAGAATATTTTCAAAATGGAAGACAATCATTAGGGAAATTAGAAAATGGAAAATACCTCAATCAATATACTTGTGGTATTTCGATTCTCAATCTTCCAGCATTTGGGATTGCTCATTTTTTTGCCAAAGTAACTAATTATTCTGCGGATGGTTTTGATTTGCCTTATCGCTTTATGATTGTGTGGAGTGGTTTATTGTATGCTCTTGGAGGTCTTACTTTTCTGCGAAGATTTTTACTTTATCACTTTCGGGATGGAGTGGTTGCTGCAACAATTTTCTCAATTGGAATTGGAACAAATTTTTATTTTACCGCAGTATTTCAAGGAGCAATGGCACATGGGTATTTATTCTTTTTGGTTGCTCTATTATTATATTTGACTCAACGTTGGGAAATTTCTGGGAATCGAAAATTAATATTTTTAATTTCATTCGTAGTAGGTTTGATTAGCCTAATTCGTCCGAATGATATCCTAGTTATCTTAATACCTTTCCTTTTTGCCAATCGGTCATTTTCTTTTTTCAAAAAAGAACCTATCTATCTTTTTTTTGCTGCAATTTTATTTCTACTTCCTATTGTACCACAATTAATGTATTGGAAAATTATAACAGGTAATTGGATTTCGTATAGTTATGGCGAACAAGGTTTTGATTTTAGTAACCCACATTTGTGGGAAGGAATATTTGGATATAAAAATAGTTTACTTGTTTATACTCCTATAATGATATTTTCGATCGCAGGCTTTATGATTGGTTTTTATCAAAAAATTCGAATTTCTTTGATTAGTTTTTTGATTGTTTCGATCCATCTTTATATAATTTATAGTTGGTGGTGTTGGAATTATATCAATGGATTTGGGTCAAGACCGATGGTTGATGTATATCCAATTCTGGCATTCCCCATGGCGATGTTTTTTAAATATTGTTTGAAGAATAAAATGATAAAATGGGGGACAGCAACGCTCATCCTATTTTTTTGTGGTTTAAATATTTTTCAAACCCACCAAAATTTTATTAAGGTTTTGTGGTCAGAAGAAGCTACTAGTGCCTACTATTGGTCGGTTTTTGGGAAAACGGAATTGGATCATAATTCATTAGTTGCTTTGGATACAGATATTTTGCAACCAACTGGATTATCGTTTAAAGAGGAAATTGGCTTTGAAGGATTCGAAAATTTAGATTCAGTTGAAGTTGATAGTACTTTGTTTTTTTCTGGAAAAAAAAGTTTTTGTATTCGACCGGGGAAAGAATTTAGTCCAGGAATAAAAATTAAATGGGAAGATCAATCTATCAAAAAAGATGATTGGTTTAAAATAAGTGCGGTGTGTTTGAGCAAGGGATATGGTTCCTTTCATTTTAATAGTCATTTGGTAATTTCGATAAACCGAGTAAATGAATCGGTGCTTTGGAAATCAATTCGAATTAATAATAAAATTCGAGATGAATATTATTCCGTGCATAATGGAGAAATTGACCGATGGAAAACAATAGGTTTTTTCATTCCAAACCAAGAATTGAATATTCAAAATGGGGATGAAATTTCGATCTATGGGTGGAATATGACAGACATTCCAGTTTTTATTGATAATCTGAAAATTGAAATTTGGGGAAAGGATTAGTGCAACTTATTTTTCAATGCTTCTTCTAATTTTTTTAAATTTTCCTTAATCATCAAGTCATCAGAATTAAAAGATGCTGCCTTGATTCTATATTCATTAGCTTCTTGATACTCCTTTTTAACATAATGAACATGCGCAATGTTTATGGCCACCAAAGCATTATCTGTTGCACTTCGCAAACCCAAATCTAATGCTTGCTTTAGATATTGCTCTCCAAAACCAGTTTGTTTCTTTTGCAAAGCAATCATCCCCATCACAAAATAATAGTATGCTCGATGAGTTTTTAATAAAAAATCAGGACGTTTAGTTTGTAAAATTAAATTCTCCGCAGCATCGACATCTCCTTTATTCAATCTCCCAAAAGCCAACATTACATTTCCAAATAAAAAATGGGTAGTCAAAATAATCAAGCCAGCTAGGTACATGTACCAAGCAGAACTAAAGCCCACTTTGAAATGAATGAGTGCGCCCAAGGCAATGATCACAACTCCAATTAAAAATCTAATTCTTGCAAAAAACATATATTCTTTTTTGAGAAATCAGGAGTGAAGTTACTCGAAAGCGCAGCGCTCAACCTGACTCCTGACTCTTATTTATTTAACAACATCCAATTCCCTTTTACTTCTAGGTAATTTGCCTGATGGAAAACCGCTTTAAAATCTCTATGATAAAAAACCTTCGTTCTTTCCACATCTCTGGGATGATTCGCCAAACGATTGAACAACAAAATTCCGTTATCGCTAATTAAGGTTTTTAATTTTTCTAAAAAATTATTTTCTTCAAATTCCTCAGGAATAATATCATCCAAAAAGACATCCATACAAATCAAATCAAATTTCTGCTCGGTTTGCATCACGTAGGCAAAAGCATCTGCACAAATCATTTCGATCCTAGATTCGAGTTGAGGCAAAGTATATTTGGAGGCGAGATAAATGACAGATTCGTCAATTTCGACAGCAGTATAATTATATTTTTTTTCGAAATTCTTTTCCAACATCAATGGAATACTTCCCAACCCTAAACCCAAAACCAAAACATTTTCGATAGGATACTTATCCAAATCTACCTGTTTGAATGCTTCAAAAAAATTGTCGTACAAATCTTCAAAGGAATAAATCGCATTGGCTGTCGACAATTGATATCGACCTTTGCTTAGGCTTACATATAAATGAGGATTGATTTCACTCGGTGCACTTTCGATATGAAATTCAAAAAGGTAACTCAATATCTTTTTCCAAAAAGGTGGTTGGATTGGTTCGATGATATTTTTTTTTAGGATCGCTTGGCTGTCTGACCTCTGACAGTCACCAAAGGTGACGATCTGACCTCTGACAGCGAAGCGATCTCAGTTAAGTTTCCCAACTTCGATTCACCGTAGTCAGTTCAAATACTTTTGTAAGGATCTTTTTTTCTACCTCATTAAATTCCACTTTTCGACGATCCATCACTTTTTCAGCAGTATCAAAAGCTTGAGCTATTTTATACGTTTTTAGACCTTGGGTTCCTCCCCAAGTGAAGGAAGGAATGAAATTTCTAGGATAACCTGCGCCAAAAATATTGGAGGAAACGCCAATAACAGTTCCAGTATTCAACATGGTATTGATTCCCGTTTTGCTATGATCACCCATAATTAAACCACAGAACTGCAAACCTGTTGAGATAAATCGTTCGCTTGGATAATCCCATAATTTCACATCTGCATAATTATTTTTCAAGTTAGAAGTATTCGTATCTGCGCCTAAATTGCACCATTCACCAAGTACAGAATTGCCTAAAAATCCTTCATGGCCTTTGTTGGAATAACCGGTGATAACGGAGTTATTCACTTCTCCACCAACTTTGGAATGCGGGCCAATAGTCGTAGGGCCGTAAATTTTTGCCCCCATTTTTACAGTCGAATGATCGCACAATGCTAATGCACCTCGAATCATTGCACCTTCCATTACTACAGCATTTTTTCCAATATAAATTGGTCCTTCAGTTGCATTCAAAATCGCACATTCAACGATTGCGCCTTCTTCGATAAAGATATTTTTAGGGGCAACTACTCGATTAGTTCTAGAAATTGGTGCTGAGATTTTATTTTTTGTCAATAAATCAAAATCCTCCTGAATGGCTTCTCCATTAATTCTGAAAATATCCCACAGGTTATTAATTTTCAAAAAAGGAGTATCCACCACATCAAATCCACCTAACTCTTCGATTTCTTCATTATTGATTAAATGCTCAAATTGGTTTTCATCTAACCGAGTTGCAATCAATTCTCCATCTTTCAGCAAAGCTTCATTAGGCGAAAGTTCTTGAATCAATTGAACCAATTCAGGTGAGGGCAAAACAGATCCATTAATCACAATATTATCCTCTTCAATATGAATAGGAAATTTATCTACCAAATAATCTTGAGTGATGTGAGAAATATTATCTACGTTAAGGTGACGTTTCCATTTTTCTTTGATGGTCAAAATTCCAACTCTAATTTCACCCACCGGGCGAGTGAAAGTTAGTGGTAATAGGCGTTCTCTAACGTCGTCGTCAAAAAGTATGATATTCGGCATAGCAGTTTAGATGTATGAATTTTTTGTAAAAATATTCTTTTCAGCCACGTTTTTAGAAAAATATGACATATAAATTTTTATCTCAAATATTGGGGAGTAGATCTTTTCAGGTTTGAACTTTTTTAGAAGACTTAAAAAGTCCTACTGGTGGGCAAAAAAAAAAGTCTTGAACCATGTTCAAGACTTTTTTCAAGTAAGATAATCGTGTGGAAATTACTCCCCATCATTTTCTTCTTGCTCTGTAGGATTTGCTTCTGCAAATTTTGCGAATTTCTTGTTGAATTTATCAATTCGACCAGCTGTATCCACAAATTGCATTTTTCCAGTAAAAAATGGATGAGAAGCTGCGCTAATCTCCATCTTCAAAAGTGGATATTCATTTCCGTCCTCCCAAGTCACAGTTTCTTTCGATTCTGCGCAAGATTTGGTGATGAACTCTACGTCATTAGAGATGTCTCTAAAAACCACTTTTCTATAATTCTGAGGATGAGTATCTTTTTTCATGTTATTTCTTTATTTTCAAAATTGGAGTGCAAAGATAAGTTTATTAATGTTTAATTAAAACCAAAAAGGAATATTTTTTTCATAAAAAATTTATTTTTCATCAATCATTCGGAAAAAACGCATCCTCAAAATGCTTAATTGAAAAATTTTGATCATTTTTATAGATAATAGAAATAATATCAAAACGAATTTCCCAGTCATGTTCAATCCTACGCATGTAAGCAGCTCCAGCAGTAGCAAGTAATTCTTCCTTTTTTTGATCGACAGCCACTTCAGGTTCACCAAAATGATTATCATTTCGAGTTTTCACTTCTACAAAAACCAAAATAGCTCCATCCATGGCAATAATATCCACTTCCGCTCGACGATATCGCCAATTGATTTCCAAAATTTGATAACCTTTTTTTTCTAAAAAAGAAACGGCGAGTTCTTCTCCTCGTTTCCCAAGTATGTTATTCCAAGCCATGCCTCTGTCCCCTGAAGGGGGACGATTTTGTAAAGTATTTGGAAACTTTTGAAATGGTCTTAAATAAATAAGATTATTGAATTTGCTTCCTGTGTCGAGTCGAATATCGGAAAATATCTTTATTTTCGCCGCATGAAGGGAATATTTATTGAAAAAATGAAATTTCTCTTTTGCCTATTTAAAAAATCACTAAAAGTATTAACCGTTAAGCATTAAGCTGTCCTACTTAACAGTTAACCAATGAAAAAAAATCATGTCAGATAAAATAAACCCAACTCAAACCGATGCTTGGAAAAAATTAAAAAAGCATCATCAAGATTTGAAACGTGTGCAGATGAAAGATTTGTTTGCTAGCGATGCACGCCGATTTCAAAAATTCTCTCTGACTTTCGAAGATATGTTGGTAGATTTTTCCAAAAATAGGATCACCAAAGAAACTGTAAAGTTATTATTGCAATTAGCGAAGGAGACTAATCTTAAAGCTGAGATCAAAGCAATGTTTGCTGGGGAGAAAATAAATGAAACCGAGGATCGGGCAGTCTTGCACACCGCTTTGCGAAATCGCTCAAAGCTTGCAGTCCGAGTGGATGGAGAAAATGTGATGCCTCAAGTGAATGAAGTTTTGGAGCAAGTGAAAGTTTTTTCCAATAAAATTATTACCGGGAAGTGGAAAGGCTATTCTCGAAAACGAATTACTGATATTGTAAATATTGGAATTGGGGGTAGTGATTTGGGGCCAGTAATGGTAACAGAGGCATTGAAGCCATATTGGAAAAAAGGTATTAATGTGCACTTCGTTTCGAATGTGGATGGAACTCAGATTGCAGAAACGACGAAAAAATTATCCCCTGAAACAACACTTTTTATCATTGCTTCTAAAACATTTACGACCCAAGAGACCATGACGAATGCTCGATCAGCTCGTGATTGGTTTTTGGAAAAAGCGAAGAATAAAGATTATATCAAAAAACATTTCGTTGCAGTTTCAACTAACCAAGAAGGGGTAGAAAAATTCGGGATTGCACCCGAAAATATGTTTGGATTTTGGGATTGGGTAGGTGGAAGATATTCGTTGACTTCAGCGATTGGATTATCGATTGCTTGTACGATAGGTTTTGAAAAATTCGAAGAATTATTGGAAGGGTTTCATGTGATGGATCAGCATTTTGAGAAAACCCCTTTCGAAAAAAATATTCCTGTTTTGTTGGCATTGATTGGCATTTGGTACAATAATTTTTTTGGAGCGGAGACGGAAGCGATTTTACCTTATAATCAATATATGCACCGCTTTTCCGCATATTTTCAACAAGGAAATATGGAAAGCAATGGGAAGTTTGTTGATCGGAATGGAAGGAAAGTCAATTACCAAACTGGGCCAGTTGTTTGGGGAGAACCAGGCACAAACGGACAGCATGCTTTTTATCAATTGATTCACCAAGGCACCAAATTAATTCCATGCGACTTCATTGCTCCAGCCAATTCGCAGAGTCCAATTGGCGATCATCACGTAAAATTATTATCGAATTTTTTCGCTCAGACGGAAGCGTTAATGAATGGAAAAACGAAAGCACAAGCTATCGAAGATTTAAAAGCAGATGGTAAAACCAAAGAAGAAATTGCAAAACTTTTACCTTTTAAAATATTCGAAGGCAATCGTCCAACCAATTCTTTTTTAGTGAAAAAAATAACGCCACGTACGCTAGGAAGTTTGATTGCGATGTATGAACATAAAATTTTTGTGCAAGGAATCATTTGGAATATATATAGTTTTGATCAATGGGGTGTGGAACTTGGCAAGCAATTGGCAAAAAATATATTACCCGAATTAGAAGATGAAAAAGTAGTAGAATCGCACGACTCCTCTACGAATGGCTTGATCAATTTTTATAAAAAAAGTAGAGAAATGAAGTGATGAGATTAGGAGTAACAAGTGATGATTTTTTTGTTCATAATGGAGCTCATCATTGATCACTCATATTTTCAGCACTAAATAAAGTATTTTATGAGAAAAGTTTTTCCTATAAAAGGAGCGGTTCAGAATTATGCTTGGGGTGGAAAAGAATTCATTCCAAAATTACTTGGTGTGCAAAATACTGCTAATCAACCATTTGCAGAAGTCTGGTTAGGCACGCATCAAAGAGGTTCCGCGATATTAAAGATGGATGGCAAAGAAGTTTTATTGAAAGATTTTTTAGAAAAGAATCCTGAAGCGTTGGGTAAAAAAGTGATCAATAAGTTTGGAAAAAACTTACCTTATTTGTTTAAAGTTTTGGATGTAAATAAGATGCTTTCTATTCAAATTCACCCTACAAAAAAGGCTGCTATAGCTGGCTATTACGCTGAGGAAAAAGGAGGCATTCCAATTAATGCATTTGATCGAAATTATAAAGATGATAACCATAAACCAGAAGTGATGGTTGCGATGACTGAGTTTTGGTTGTTGCATGGATTCAAATCTTTGGAAGCAATTGAAGCAGTTTTGGCCTCCGTTCCTGAGTTTAAAATGTTATTGGAATACTACCAACGGATTTTACAAAAAGAAGTGGATAATAAGCTTTTTTACTTTTATAAAAATCTGATGGAGATGTCGCAAAAGATGGTGGATGAAATATTAAAACCATTGGGCGAGCGATTGAGTTTGGCTTTTTCTAAAAATGAATTGAAGAAGAGTAGTCCTGATTATTGGGCTGCGTTGGCGTTTCGTAATAATATGTTAGCAGGAGGTCATTGCGATCGAGGAATTTTTTCTATCTATATTTTTAATTTAGTTTGTTTGAAAAAAGGCGAAGCAATTTTTCAAGATGCGGGGATTCCTCATGCCTATCTCGAAGGAGTAAATATGGAATTGATGGCCAACTCGGATAACGTACTTCGAGGAGGTTTGACGGTCAAGCATATAGATGTAAAAGAATTGTTACAACATCTGATTTTTGAACCAGTAACTCCACAGGTGCTAATTGGAAATGAAATTGAACGTGGAGTTAAAGTGTACAAAACACCTGCGCCTGATTTT
Organism: uncultured Saprospiraceae bacterium; assembly: GCA_964352225.1. GTDB lineage: Bacteria > Bacteroidota > Bacteroidia > Chitinophagales > Saprospiraceae > CAJQQY01. The sequence goes on from CAYGRM010000110.1 coordinate 16,165, forward strand.
GAGTTGACTCGAATATTTCTAAAAGATTTTCAAGTATATCATTGTACGGAGGTGAAAACTCCTGAGACCTTAATTGTGATGCAAGGTGAAGTGATTGTGCAAAGTGGAGATGATGAGTTTCGAATGGAAAGGGGAGGAGCATTCTTTGCAACAAGCGGTTCGGAATATACTTTGGTGAGTGATGGGACAAGTGAAATTTTTAAAGCTGCTGTGCCTTAGAGAATTTTTTTGAACAACTAATGTTGAACACGGAATGCTCAATATCCTACACAACTTGTATCGATCTTGAAGGAAGTTGGATGATGGTTATTCCATATTAAAAATTAGATATTCATTTTATTCTTTTTAAAATGATTGAACCTAATATTAAAAAAAAGCTTAATTTTACATCATGGCTTATCAAACGAATTCTGGAGATTTTTTCGATTATCTGACACAGCTTCTAGTCGAAAATAAAGTGAGTGAAATGGTACAAATCCTTTCGGATGCATCGTCTCCTGATCCAACCTTAAATGGAGATTTGAAATTTTTAAAACTTCGTGCGAATAAAAAATTAATGGTTTCAGCAGGTGGTGTTGGAAGTACGGCAAAGACACAAATTCAAGATGTCATTAAGTTAGTTAAAGAATTAAAAAATGCCCACTATCGTCGAAATGTTAAAGTGAATTCCTTGACGGAACCTTCGAAAAGTGCCATGAAGACTATTCAGAAAAATAACCCTTCTGGTTTTTCAACTAAAAAGAAACGTTCTGTTTGGCCTTGGATTCTACTATTATTATTGTTGGGAGGAGGAGGAACTGGTTATTATTTTAAAGATCAGGTTTTACAAAATAAATATGTGAAACAAATTATTCCAGAAGGTTTTTTATCAAGCAACGACGTTTCTGATATCAAAAAAGCTAGTTCCGCACCTGAAACACCCAAAGAGAAACCCCCTGTCAAAAATCAAAATACTTCTTCCACTAAAAAAATTATTAAACCTTCCTCCACTAGCGTGGGAAGATACTTTATCCAAATTGCAAGTTACTCTGAATTGGATCAAGCAAAAAGTAAACGTAAACGTGTGGAAATGAGTTTTGATCGAGCGATTATTTTACAAAAAGATTTAGGCGGTAAGCCAAATTATAAAATCGTTATTCCGGGCTTCGATACTAGAGAAAATGCAGAAGATTTTCAAGATGATCGCAAAGTAGATAAGTTATATAATGGCGCATTTATCCAACCATTTAGTAGTGGATGTAGAAATCTTGCTGAGCTGGAAGAAAATGTTTACGTCTGTAAATGAATAGTTGATCGGTTGATTTGATGGTTGGGAAATCAGGCATGGTAAATTTTCCAAATACAATTTTCTAAAACTTAAGTTCTTGTTCATAATTATTTCATAGCTATTTCGGCTTGTATTTTCCTTCTTCTTCGTTAAAAAGCCTCGCCGATGCTAGGCATCGCCTACGTTTTTTGCCTCA
>CAYGRM010000111.1:0-17611 GCA_964352225.1 uncultured Saprospiraceae bacterium
TTTACTATGGAATAAATCATATTACTATAAATGATAAAGCATTGATAATCAGTTAGTTGGGTTGTTTATCTAGTTTTCTATTAAATTATTTAATTTTCATTTTTTTTTGAAAGTTATAAACAATGTTACACAATTGGCGTTCTGTTGGTATTATGAAAAACGAAATATTCTTTAAATATCTAAATTCAAACAGGTCTCACATACAGGGACTAGCAACTGAATTGTCCAATGACTTTGCGACAGCTCGTTTTCTTTATCAAGAAACAACGCATCAAGCGATGAAGAATCAGGCTAACTTAAAAGAAGAAATATTCCAAGAATGGTTAATGTCAACGATGAAGAAGACTTATTATAAAATAATGCGGAATGAATATTCAATTAAAAACTAAAGTTGACGGAAACTATAAGGAGATCATGGAGTTGTTTGACCGCAATCTGTTTGAAGCATTAAAGCCTCCATACGGTAAAATGGAGATCGTGAAATTTACAGGCTCCAAAAAAGGAGATAAAGTTCATCTTCGGTTCCTAAGTCCGATCAAGACTGAATGGATAAGTGAAATAACCGAAGATGGTGAAGATGAAAATGAGTCTTATTTTATAGATAAAGGAACTACCCTACCATTTCCTCTTGCTTATTGGGAGCACAAGCACATCGTCCAAAAAATAACCGAAGATACTAGCTACATTATTGATGATATGACCTTCCAAGGTATTAACTCATTTTTTACATTCTTCTTATATCCAGCTCTTTACCTTGCTTTTTACCCTCGTAAAAGTATTTATAAATCCTACTTCAAGGCTCGTAGAAAAAATAAAAACACGATTTCAAAATAATACCTAATATATGAGTATTGCTTTTTACTTAAAACTATACGCTTTGACCATACCTGTTTTCTTTTTAATAGATATGATTTGGTTGGGCTCGTTAGCCAAGAAATTTTATGGAGACAATATAGGTCACCTGCTTTCAGAAAAAGTAAATAGGAAGGCTGCGATACTTTTTTATATTATTTATATTGTAGGGATTATTTATTATTCGGTGGCTCCAAACATAGAAAGTGGTGATTGGCAAGATGCCTTATTACAAGGAAGTACTTTTGGTTTTTTCACCTATGCCACTTACGATTTGACGAATTTGGCTACTTTAAAAAATTGGTCAATAAAGGTTGTGATTGTTGACATAGCATGGGGAATGATCCTTTGTGGAACCGTTGCGGCTATCTCTTTTCAGATCGCAAAATGGTTATTATGATTTAAACTGTTCAAGATTTACTTCAATGAAAACTATCAAGAAACAAGACTTACCAACTGAAATTTGTAGAGCTCACAACTAGTCCTTCAAAGAAAAAAAAAGTGGAAAGGAGTGTGGGATAAGGTAAAATATTGTAGTGAAAATTATGAAAAAATATATATCGAATTGAACAGACCTAGTTAAATTCCAATTATCAATTGTTATATTCAAAAACACCGCCCAAGAATTTAGGCGGTGTTTTTTTTGTCTGCTGCTTTTTCATTTTAAGCTTTAGCCATTCTCAGTATTTCATATTCATTACTACTTTGTAAATACTTAAAATACCTTTTAGATACAATTATTAGTATTTCGATTGACGGAAATTCTAAAAATACTTTTTCTGAAGTCTCCTTGATCAATTTTATTTTGGTTTTCATAAAGTGATAATTTTAATGTATTGAGAAAAAATAAAGGTTAAAAAGTGCACTAAACAGTACCAATTTAGAACTACTCTGTACAAAAATAGTCTCTTGCTTTCCTAGCTGTTGCAAAACCTAACTCTATACTTTTATCCATATCCATGCAACCAGAGATTTTATCATAAATCAAAAAGAAAGCAAAAGCTCGATTATAATAAGCTTCCGCATAATTTTCATCTAATCTGATGGCTTGGGTATAATCATCAATTGCTTGTCGTTGAAGTCCAAGAAGTAAATGTAGGTTTCCGCGATTTTTATAGAGTTCAGCATTTTGCGGGAATTCTTCAATGGCTTGATTTAGATCCGCTAGTGCTCCACCATAATCTCCAAGCATTTTTTTAGTCAATCCTCTATTTAAAAAAGCCTCCTTATAGGTATCACCCTTCATTTTTATGATGGTATTATAATCGTCCAAGGCCTTCTCTTTTTCTCCTATTTGCTTGTATAATAAAGCCCTTTCGAAATAGGCTTTGGTCAAATCGCTTTTTAATTCAATGGCTCGGTCTAGGTATATTTTTGCTTGATCAAAGTGATTTAAGCTTCTTTCGATTCGTCCTAGGTTGTACCATCCAATGGCAAAGTTAGGTTCGATGACAACTGCCGTTGAAAAAGCATCTACCGCATCTTCGAATTTGCCTTGCCTTTTTAGAATCATTCCTTTCAGGTCATGCGTAATTGCTGAATTTGGGAATTTAGTCAATGCTTTATTAACCATTTCTAATGCTTCCGAAAGGCGATCTGCTTCGATTTCTTCGATTACTTCTCCAATCACTTCTATTTCCTCCTCCTTATTATTATTGTCTAGTATTTTATTATCTAAAGCTTGGTAATAATAGGTGAGCTTTTGGAAAGTACTCAATTCTTGTACTGCTTGTTCTGGTTTCATGGATAAAATATTCAATAGTCCACCACTTCCATTGTATCCATACAAATTAGCAGCGAGCGGGTTGATCAGGTTAGCCCTTCGAAGATCCTCTTCGGCTTCCATGGTCATTCCTACCATTTTTTTGAATTTAGCTCTCATCAAAAGTGCTTCGGGGGAATTTGGATTTTGAGCAACGGCATTTTCTAAAGTGAAAAATGTTCCTTCGTAGTCTAATGCTCTAAATTGTTGCTCAGCTTTAATCAATAGAGGCTGAACTGTTCTAGATTGATTTTCTGAGGTGTATGATTGCCCTCGTTCCACATTATTCATCCTTCTTGTTTGAGCAAAAAAAGTGGATTGGAAACTAAAGGCGAAAATTATAATAATTAGGTATCTCATATTTTGATTGTTAGTAAAAGTTATAAAAAGTGTTATTCTTTCTTCTTTCAATAGTGTAACAAAGTTAAGTTAAATTAGTTGTTAAACTTTATTTATTAGTAGTAATACTATCATCTATAGTGGCTAAGCAGCTGGTAAAAGTTGTATAACTTAAAAAAATATGAAAAAAAGTACTTTTTTTTAGAAAAATATTAAACATTTTGATTTACATTTGCGTTATGCTTCTGAAAATGATAGTAAAGCTATTAATAAAATAAGTAACTGACCAAAAAAAATATATTATGCAAAACTTCCAATTTGCCCAAGAATTCAATACTCATAGCAACTATTTAAGAAATTTTGCTATGAAGTTAACTAGAGATAAAAGTGCAGCAGACGACCTATATCAAGAAACTGCTTTGCGTGCTTTTCGACACCAAAGACAATACATTTCAAATACCAATCTCAAGGCTTGGTTGAGCACTATTATGAAAAATTCTTTTATCAATCTATATCGAAAACAAAAAAGAAGAAGTGAAATTCAAGATACTACCTCGGAGGACTTTTATATTAATTTTTCGAAAGATACGATTGGTAATGAAGGAGAAATGAATGTTAATATACAAGAAATTTCTAGAATAATCGAATCTCTTAATGATGGTTATAGGATTCCTTTTTTGATGGCTTATCAAGGATATCAATATGATGAGATTCAAGAGAAAATGAACCTTCCCATGGGAACTATCAAAAGTAGAATTCATCATGCAAGAAGAATCTTGAAAAAACAAATTATAGAAGTTTATGATGAGTTAGCGGTGTAAATGTATCCGCTCAATAAATAAAATAATTTAGTAAAGTTGTTGTTCAACAGGTTATAAGATATCTACCGTTCAACGTTAAAAGAGGAAATTATGAGACCATTTTTTGTTCAACTCGAAATAAATCCAAACCTATATTTAAACGATCCACAGAAAACTAAACTGGGTAGAAAGATTATTGAACAAAGTGTATTGTTAATTGATGACATTGGTTTAGAACAATTTAATTTTAAAAAATTAGCAGCATCTATTTCTTCTTCAGAGGCATCGGTTTATCGCTACTTTGAAAATAAACATCATCTTTTTGTATACTTACTAAATTGGTATTGGGAATGGATGATTGCAAGAATTGATCTAAACACGTTGAATATTTCGGATCCGAATCATCGATTGCGAGTTGCACTTGGAATCATTGTAGATACTGCGAATAAGAATATGGCAATTGAATTTGTTGACGAAGAAATTTTACACAAGATTGTAGTCCGAGAAGGAGCTAAGGCTTATCACCATAAGTTAGTGGATGAAGATAATGAGGATGGATTTTTCTTGGCCTACAAAAGATTATGTAATAAAATTGCCTCGATCATCATGGAGGTAAAAGTGGATTTTCCATATCCAAAAGCCTTAGCGAGCACATTAATTGAAATGGCAAATAACAACTTATACTTTGCTCGACATTTGCCTCGGTTGACTGACTTGAAAGAAGAAAAAGAAAATGATCAAACACTAAATGAACGAGTAAAACAAATGTTAGAATTTTTCTGCTTCGGATTAATCCACAAGGGAGTACATGCCGAAAATGAGAAAGAATCAATAACCTTAAAAAATTAGATGTTCAAATAGATAGTCCTGTCACCCACCTGGAGTGGATGGCATGCTAAACTCAAATATATCATCAACCTTTTGTATAGAAAAAAAATTATTTGAAGCCAGTAACGTCTGGTCTCGAACCAAAATATCTATAATCAATTTTCAAAATACCTATTTAAAATTATTTAAGAACTTAAAAATTAAAACGCATGAAATCACAAAATGTCTTAAAATCGATCCTTTGCCTTTTGGCAATCTTTACCTTGGCAAGTTGTGCCACTATTCGAGAAGGAGAAGTTGGAGTGAAGCGTACTTTTGGAAAATATGCTGATAAGTCCTACACAAGTGGTGTGAAGGCTTTCAATCCTCTATCCTCTAAAATAATTAAAATTTCTACACAGACCGTAAATTTAGAAGTAGGTCTAGATATTCCTTCAAAAGAAGGATTAACGATTAAGAGTGAAGTATCTATTCTCTATAATATTGATGGAAAAAAGGTACCTGACTTACTGCGAAACATCGGAGTAAATTACGAACGTAATATTATCCTTCCAGTTTTTAGATCAGCAGTAGCTGATGTAACTTCTAGATTCTACGCAAAGGATATGCACACCGGTGAAAGAGCAACGATTGAATCAGCCATCAAAGAACAAATGATGGTTTTGATGGATGGAAAAGGAATTGAAGTAGAAGCCGTTCTTTTAAAAAGTATCCAACTTCCAAGAACTCTATCCATTGCAATCGAATCAAAGTTGGAAGCAGAACAACAAGCACAGCAAATGGAATTTGTATTAGAACAAGCCAAACGACAAGCTGATAAACAGCGAATCGAAGCCGCAGGAGTGAGAGATGCTCAATTGATAATTGCAGAAGGATTAAATGCTAAAATTTTGCAATTCAAATCGATCGAAGCTTTCCAAGAGTTAGCAAAATCACCCAATGCGAAAATAATTATTACTGATGGAGATTTACCGATGCTAATGGAGTCTGAGATTGGAATCGAACCTAACTCTCCTAAAAGAAAAGTGAATATAAATAACTAAAGATTGTAGTTTTTCAGAATTTCGATTGTTAGCTTATCATGGGCGAGTTTATCATGGCTCGCCCATTTTTTTAAGATCTAAAAATTAATTTCATGAAAATTATTATTAGAAATAACCTTCAAATATCGAATAAATATATTCGCTTTATCAAGTGGAAGATTAAGTCAACAAAGAGAAAATTTCGTGATTTAATTTATGCTGAAATTCATCTTAATTCTGAAGGGCAATCACCCAAAATGTTTAGTGCAAATATTAGATTAGGAATACCGGGACACGATATTATTATTCAAAATAAATCTGAAAATTTAGTAGAGCTTTTTCAAAAATCCTCCCAAGCTGTTCATCGATATTTAGCAAAAAATAAATCCTCCAAAAATAAAATCAAAAAAAGGAATGAAATTTTTCACAAGAAAATTAATTAAGCCAGGAGACCTTAATGCGAACAATAGTTTGTTTGGTGGACAATTGCTAAAATGGATAGATGAGGAAGCGGGAATTTATGCCATGACTAAATTAGGAAGCCACAGGGTGGTTACCAAGTTTATGTCGGAGATTAATTTTGTGAGTTCAGCAAGCCAAGCAGATGTAATTGAAATCGGACTACAGTTTATTTCTATTGGTCGAACTTCAATTTCTTTTCGATGTGAAGTTCGAAATCTATTTACGAAGAAAACGATCATCTTGATAGAGCGAATTGTTTTCGTCAATGTTGATGATCATTCAAAATCAACACCACACGGCAAAACGCTTAAAGATGTTGAACAAGATGCCTTTTTTTTTAAATAACTCAACTTTATAACTTAAAACTTATAGAGATGAAAAGTATTATTTCAATAGGTTTGATAGTGTTAGGGCTCATTTTTGAGTGTCTTCACTATTTAACCGACATCAGATTTTTTAAAATCAAACTTTCTATACTTGGAGTTGTTTGTATAACTTTAGGAGTGATTGGATTTTTATGGTATTCCATGATTCCAATTTTGGAAAAAAGGGCAAAGGTATTGGGGACATTTAAAAAGGAGAGAATTAAAAAAAGTAGTAATAACTAACTTCTAAATCTATATATCATGAAAAAAGAAATTGTAATTTCTGTTTTAATTCTTTCTCTGGGAGTCGTTTTTGAATTACTTTATTACGCAGTCGACAGTACTTTTTTTGATGTCAAGTTTTACCTCTTAGGGATTATATGTGTTATTATTGGCTTTATAGGAGTTTGGATTTACGCCATCATGCCATATATTAATAGTAGATTGCGAGATAAAAACGATTAAGGATAAAACACCGTATTCAACAACAAAATTAACAATCGAATTAAAAATGAAATCGACACAACGATTTTTTAAACTTTTAGAACTTGATCGTAAAGATATCAGCTATATTTATTTGTATGCCATCTTTGCCGGAATTATCACCTTGTCTTTACCGCTTGGTATTCAAGCGATTATCAATCTGATGATAGGAGGAGAGGTTTCCTCTTCCCTTTATTTACTCATCGGGATTATTACGGCAGGTATAGCTTTTAATGGAGTTTTAACCATCATGCAATTGACGGTGACGGAGACACTCCAGCGAAGAATATTTACTCGCTCAGCATTTGAGTTTGCCTGGCGAGTACCGCGACTAAAAATAGAGGCACTCACCGGTATTTATCCACCTGAACTAGTCAATCGCTTTTTTGACACGGTTACACTCCAGAAAGGCATCCCAAAAATATTAATAGACTTTTCTACTGCAGTTTTACAAATCATTTTTGGTTTGATTTTGCTTTCATTGTATCATCCATTTTTTATCTTTTTTGGATTGATTTTACTTTTGATTTTGTTGTCCATTTTTAGGTTTACTGGAAGTAAAGGGTTAAAAACAAGTCTGAAAGAAAGTAAATATAAATACCAAGTAGCTCATTGGTTGGAGGAATTAGGACGTGCGATGAATGTTTTTAAACTTTCAGGAACGTCTAATTTACCAATACGTAGAACTGATCAATTAGTGACCAGATATCTTGATGCTCGAAAAAAACATTTCCAAATATTACTTATTCAGTATGGAAGTGTAGTGTTATTTAAGACATTAATTACTGCGACCTTACTCATACTTGGGAGTGTTTTGGTCATCAGAAACCAAATCAGCATTGGACAGTTTGTCGCAGCAGAGATCATTGTGATCTTGATTATGAATTCTGCGGAAAAACTCATTTTGAGTATGGATAATATTTATGATGTCTTGACTGGTTTGGAAAAAATAGGTTTTGTTACTGATTTACCTCTGGAACAATCTGATGGAATTAAGTTGGAGAAAATAGATGTTAATCATTCCGGAATTGAAATAGAAATGGATAGTGTTTGTTTTCAATATGAAGATTCTAATCGCCCTACCTTGAATAATGTTTCGCTGAAAATTAAGTCAGGGGAAAAGATCTGTATTGCTGGGTTTAATGGTTCAGGAAAATCTACCTTGACTAAATTACTAGGCGGATTATATACCAGTTATGAGGGAATGATTACGTTTAATAGTATTCCATTAAAGAGAATAAATTTGGATAGTTTACGAGGGGAGATTGGAACACTAAGTAGTCAGGATGAAATATTTAATTCAAGTATTATTGAAAATATTAATTTAGGTAACGATGAAATCCCATTTCAAAAAATAATTCAGACAACCAAAGAAATTGGTTTACATCATTATATAAATCTGTTACCTGAAGGATACCAAACTGAATTATTGGCGAATGGATTAAATATTCCTAGAAGCATACGTACAAAAATAATTCTAGCCAGAACATTAATTTTTCAACCTGAAATATTATTGTTAGATAATTTTATGCCTCGATTAGAGCGTAAAGAAAAACAATTAATTATTGATTATTTGACCGAGGAAAGAAAGCATTGGACTTTAATTGGAATTTCCAATAATCCAAAATTTGCAGAAAAGTGTGATCGAGTAATTATTCTTCAAGATGGAGAGATTATTGAAAATGCCCCTTTTTCTGAAATCAAGAATAACCTTTTGGTCAAAGAGATTTTTAAAATTTAAAAGACTATTTTATTAATTATTTATTGTATTTCAAATAATTTAAACATACACTTAGTCAAAAAATAAAGACAGCATCTCATGTTGAATATTTCTAATAATTCTATTTTAAATAAAGTAAGAACAGAAGATATTTCTTGTTTTCAAAGGAATGAGTTGCCGAAATCTAATCGAATGTTTTCGATTTGGTTAATTGGTTTGCTATTTATTATCATAGTGATTTTCTTTTTGCCATGGACGCAAAATATTCAGATGAAAGGAAAAGTTACTACGCTTTTACCTGGGCAACGACCTCAAGATGTCAATTCCGCTATAGGTGGAAGAATTGAAAAATGGTATGTCCGAGAAGGAGACTTAGTGGAGGCAGGAGATACGATTGTTTTTTTATCAGAGATAAAACCAGAATATTTTGATCCTCAATTATTGGAAAGAGCTTCTAATCAAATTGCCGCCAAGCAAGGATCTATGGATAGTTATCAATTAAAAGCTAATGCCCTCGACAATCAAATTTCAGCCTTGCGACTAGAGTTGGCCTTCAAGAAACAACAACTGCAAAATAAAATTCAACAAGCGGAATTCAAGCAGCAAAGTCAGGAAGCAGAAGTTAACCAAGCTGAGGTGGATGCAGGCATTGCTGAGTTCCAATACCGTCGAACTGATACGCTTTTCCAAAAAGGAATTAAATCTTTAAGTGACCTGGAGGATAAGCGATTGAAAATGCAATCAACTATTGCAAAATTGATTACTGCAAAAAATAAATATCAAGAAAGTGGTAATGATTTAAGTATTGCTAAACTAGCTTTGGAAACGATTGATAATGAGTATAACAATAAAATTGCAAAAGCTCAATCTGATAAATTTTCGACGATTTCCGCTCAATATGAAGCAGAAGGAAATTTGAATAAATTGCAAAATCAATACGCCAATTATGATCGACGAAATAACTTGTATTACGTAATTGCGCCTCAGTCAGGTTATATTACTAAAACGATGAAATCTGGTATTGGTGAGATTATCAAGGAGAGCGACAAAATTGTAACTATTGTTCCTTATAATCGAGAGTTGGCGGTCGAGATGTATGTTCGACCGATGGATTTACCTTTAATGAATGTAGGTCAGGAAGTCCGATTAGTGTTTGATGGTTGGCAAGCATTTATCATTTCAGGATGGTCGGATTTTTCATTTGGAACTTACAGCGGAGATGTGGTTGCCATTGATAATATTCCGAATGATAATAGTATGTATCGAATTCTAGTGAAATCCAATCAACCAGATTTGACATTTCCAGAATTACTTCGAGTAGGAGCGGGAGTACAGGGAATTGCCTTGTTGCATGATGTACCTGTATGGTATGAACTGTGGCGACAATTGAACGGATTTCCTCCAGACTTTTATGAAAATGATATTAAGAAAAATGAATCCAAATTTAAGCCACCGGTGAAATCAGTCGCGAAGTAGTTTTCGTAATAAGTCAACCATTTGCCATTAATTCAATAGTCTTTAAAGTGATAAGAATAATTTTTTTCCTTTTAATATCAGTTCCACTTTGTGGTCAAAAGATTGATTCGACGCAAGTATTTTCTTTGGAAAAATATCTGACGTGGGTTCGTGCTTATCATCCTGTGATGCAACAGGCAAGCCTATTGGAGAACAAAGCTGATGCAAGTTTATTAGAAGCTAGAGGTATTTTTGATCCGAAATGGTTTGGAGATTATGAAGATAAATCATTTGATCAAAAAAATTATTTTCGGATTGGTGAGGCTGGTCTAAAAATTCCAACTTGGTGGGGGATCGATGTAAAAATGGCTTACCTCTGGTCCAACGGTCAGTTTTTAAATCCAGAGGGAAATTTACCGACCAATGGTCAAGCAGTAATTGGAGTAGAAGTTCCACTTTTGCAAGGTTTAGCTTTCGACCAAAGGAGAGCGCAAGTGCAACAAGCTAGATTATTAAAAGACGGGAATGAAGCGACCCGATGAACGATTGTTAATGATTTATTCATAAAAGCCATTGAAACTTACTGGAAATGGGCGTACCAAAATCAGATACGTCAAGTTTATGAAAATTCATTAAACCTTGCCCAGGATCGATTCGAATTGGTCAAATCAAGTTTTGAGCAAGGAGATAAACCTGCAATAGATACGTTGGAATCTTTGATTCAAATTCAAAATCGACAAATACAATACACCCAAGCTCAGGTTGATTTTAGAAATGCGACTTTAGATTTATCTAATTTTTTATGGTACGAAGGTTTAACTCCTTTGGAAGTTTCAGAAAATTTGCGACCTGAGAATTTAGAAGCGGATTGGAACTTTTTAGAAGAAAAACCCAATTCAGAATTTCTACGAAGCATTGCAGATTCGCATCCTGAGTTACAAAGTATTCTAATCAAACAACAGCAACTCAACATCAAGGAAAAACTCAAACGAGAGCAATTCAAACCTAACCTGCGATTCAATTATAATTTTTTAGGGAATGGATTTGATTGGACAGATAATAGTTCAAATGAGTCTGTGGTCAATAATTTAGTGACCGAAAATTATAAATGGGGGTTGAAATTTAGCTATCCACTTTTACTAAGAAAAGAGCGAGGAGGATTAGAATTAGTAAGAATCGAACAACTCGAAAACCAATATAAACTAGGGGAGAAGCAGTTAAAAATCACCAATAAAATCAACGCCATTTATCAGCAATTAGAAACTACTTTTGGGCAAATTAATACACTTGAAAGTATGGTTCAAAATTATTCTACATTGCTAGATGCAGAGTTTGAAAAATTTCGAATTGGAGAAAGTTCCATATTTTTACTCAATAGTCGAGAGCAAAAATTAATCGAATCCCAAATGAAGTTGAATAAACTTCAATCAGAATTTCAAAAATTGAAATGGAAATTGAGAGGAGCTAAAGGTCAACTTCAATAATATTTTGTCCTCATTCTGATCAAAATAAATTTATATTTAGTCCTTCTAGCTTTTAAGATTTAGGAGGACTATTTTTTTAATATTAAGCCAATCATATAAATAAAAATAAAAAATGTTGTTAGCTGCTATCAATTCCAATCTTTATGGTTTCGTCATACTAGGAATTATCATTGTGATTTTGGGTAGCATCTTACGCTATTTTAAGCAGCCATATATTGTTGCTTATATTCTTGCGGGCATTTTTTTAGGCGATTTTGGTTTTCAGATTATCACCGACAAAGAGCTCATCACCATAATGGGTGATATTGGATTGATTCTTCTGTTATTTTTTATTGGGATGGAAATTAGTTTACCAGATTTGGTCAAAAATTGGAAGGTCGCAATTATCGGGACATTTTTGCAAGTGACGGGAAGTGTGATTTTAATGGGAATAATTGGTTGGTTTATGGAATGGGGACCCAATCGAATTATCACTTTGGGATTTGTGATAAGTCTAAGTAGTTCGGCAGTAATTATCAAACTGTTGCAAGACAACGGAGAGATTACTACCTCCACCGGCAAGAATGTTTTAAGCATCCTTTTGATGCAAGATATTTTGATTGTACCCATGCTGATTATTACCAGATATCTAGGAGGACATGCACCTAGTGTCCAAGAAAGTATTCTTCAGATAGTTGGAGGTGTTCTAATTATCGGAACCATTGTTTGGATTTGGCGAAAAAAAGAATTTAATATTCCATATAGTCAACAAGTAGAAAAAGACCATGAATTGCAAGTTTTTGTTGCTTTAGTAGTTTGTTTTGGATGTGCGATTATTACTTCCTTTTTTGGATTATCAGCAGCCTTAGGAGCCTTTGTAGGTGGAATGGTTATTCATGCAGCTCGCTCGACGGAATGGTTTCATGATAGCCTGCATTCGTTGCGAGTGATGTTTGTTGCTTTGTTTTTTGTTTCGATAGGAATGCTGATTGATTTAAATTTTTTAGTAGAAAATTGGAAAACAGTAGGGTTAGTAATCGTAACTGTTTACTTGAGTAATCATTTGATTAATACATTAGTGATTCATTATTTTGGAAGAAATTGGAAAAATAGTATTTACGGAGGAGCATTGTTAGCACAAGTGGGAGAGTTAGGTTTTGTGCTAGTAGCGAGTGCGTTTGCTTCTCAGATTATCTCTGATTTTACGTATCAGTTAACGATTATTGTGATTTCGTTGACGCTTTTGATTAGTCCATTTTGGATTGCAATGACGAAGAAGGTAATTGGGAGAAAGACCAAACAAAAATTATAAAATAAATTGTGGAAAGGAAAAAAGTAATTGAAGTATTAAGGTATGTTAATAAGCTCTTAGTTGAGAAAAGTATAATCAACGAGATGAAAAAAAGAAGAAGGAACGCTTTGAAGAGTTATGGCTTAGTATAGAAGAATATGCTAAAAAAGCACCCATGCCTCTAGCAAATACTTTCTCAATAGCTCTAAGTTTTTAGACATTGAAAATGATGAATCGATTATTAAGTTTTTCGTAACTTTATATTAGTTAGGACGGGACAATGCATAAATAAAAAAAGCCCGATCAAAATGACCGAGCTTTTCTTTAGTACCCCCGGGGGGAATCGAACCCCCACTCCCGAAGGAACTGGATTTTGAATCCAGCGCGTCTACCAGTTCCGCCACAAGGGCAAGAGTACAAATCGCTTTATTGTAGTGTAGACTAGAAAAGGTTGCCCTTCCCTTAAAGCGACGCAAATTTGTTTAAATTTTCTTTAATTCGCAATAAATAACGCTTTTTCAAAAAATAATTTTTGATTAGGAAAATTTATTGAGAATTTAAAAAAAAGGCTTAAGCGCTATAATATCCTTTTTAAGAATTCCCTCCCAGCACTAGATTTCAAATACTTTTCTGCATCTCTGGCTTCTTGTCTAGTAAGATATTCTTTTTGATAAATCAATAAAAAAGGAGCATAAGGTTTTGTTGTTTTATTATAACCAGAGTTATGTTCATTGATACGGCGTTCGAGGTTATTAGAAAGGCCTACGTAAATATAATTCCTAGTAGTTGATTTTAGCGCATAGACATAAAACATAGAAATATATTTTTTACTTAAAAAGTCCCATTCTCTTAAAAAAGAGAATGGGACTTTTTGTTTAGCACTATTGAGTGCTTAGGAAATCGCCCCCCGAAGGAACTGGATTTTGAACCTGCCTGTCGGCAGACAGGTCCAGCGCGTCTACCAGTTCCGCCACAAGGGCAAGAGTACAAATCGCTTTATTGTAGTGTAGACTAGAAAAGGTTGCCCTTCCCTTAAAGCGACGCAAATTTGTTTAAATTTTCTTTAATTCGCAATAAATAACGCTTTTTCAAAAAATAATTTTTGATTGCATTTAATTCCTCTTTATTCGGAGCATCGTCATCGTAATTTTCGAGAAAAGGTTTAACCTCTTCGAGAAGATTTGATTCTAATGATTTTAATTCATTTTGAACTTGATCAAAATTGTTTTGATCAAAATCAAATTCCAACTCCATTAAGTTCTCATTGATGTCCATCATCTCCATCAGGAAAGTTTGTGGAATTTGATTTTTTCCCTCTTCCCCTAAAATCTCTTTCAGCTCTAGGATATATTTCATCCTTTTATCAAAATCTGAAAGCGTTTTATATGCATTATTATTGAGTGTCGAAAGTTCGAGTACCTCCAGTTGTTTCTCTTCAGATTCTAAAGTATAAAAATCAGGATGATACTTTTTACTATTAGCATAAAAAGCTTTTTTCAAAGCTGCTTCATCTAAATGGAAACTTATCGGCATTTCGAAAAAATCAAAATAATTCATTGCTCAACAGAATTTTAACGAATAAATACATTCCAAATATCCAATCCTAAAATCGAAATCATCAAAATGACCAAAAATAAAAATCCAGCGATGGTAGCATATTCCATGACTTTGTCATTTGGTTTTCGACCGCTGATCACCTCATATAATAAAAACATCACGTGACCACCATCCAAAGCAGGAATCGGTAATAAATTCATAAATGCTAAAATCAATGAAAGCGTACCCGTCAATGTCCAAAACTTTTTCCAATCCCAAATTGGGCCATAAGCCTGAGCAATCGAAAATACACTTCCTAAGTTATCCTTGGCAGCAAGCTTTCCAGTAATCATTTGACCGATAGCCTTCGCTTGATCTGACAAGGCATTCCAACCATTTTTTATCCCTTGTGGAATTGATTCCCCTAATCCATATTCGATTTTTTTAGTGCCCAAGGCATCAAATGGATTCTTGTAGGCGACACCTATTCTTCCGTCTTCTGTTGTTTTGAAGGTGATGTCCTCCTTTGTCCCTTTTCGAAGTAGGGTCAAAGTAATTTCTTGCCCTTTTAGATCTTTTAATTCATTGATTATTTGATGTGAATAGGGAGTTTCTTTTCCATTGATTGCGATAACCTGATCCTCAGGTTGGATGCCTGCTTTCCCTGCAGGACTTCCATTGGTAGTTTCAACTACGATAAAAGGTGTTCTGACATTAAAAATGGAATAGCGTCGATTGGCTTTATTACTGACAATATCTGTGACATCGTCGGGAAGTTGAATCGTTTGCGTAGAACCATTTCTCTCTACTTCTAAAGTTTTAGCCTCATTAATGATTATTTCTTTTCTAAACAATCCAGGATTAAATTTTTCAAAAGGAACATTTCCCACTTCCATAATTTTATCTCCCTCTTGCAACCCTAAGGTAGTTCCTATAGAATCTACATAAATTCCATATGTTACATTTTCCCTCGGAATATATTCTTCTCCCCAAGTGTAAAGGATACCTACAAAAATTAATAAACCTAAAACGAAATTAACCGTCACTCCACCTAACATGATGATCAATCTTTGCACCGCAGTTTTACTTCGAAACTCCCAAGGTTGAGGTTCTTGCGCTAACTGCTCCGTATCAAAACTCTCATCGATCATCCCCGAAATTTTTACGTAACCACCAAATGGCAACCAACCAATTCCGTACTCTGTTTCACCTCTTTTAAATTTGAAAAGAGAGAAATATGGATCAAAAAATAGATAAAATTTCTCCACCCTTGTTCCAAATAATTTTGCTGGCAAGAAATGCCCGCCTTCGTGAAGCACAATTAAAATAGACAAACTCAAAATTAGTTGTCCTACCATTACCAAAGTACCCATCTATATTTTTTTATTTTTATTGAAAATTTCTGATTTACTTTACGTTCTATTAAACAGATTCTTTTATAAATATGTTTTAAAACGAGTGCAAAAGTACTATTTACATTAGGAGTTTCAAAGTTTATTATACGAGTTGATTTTTAAAACAAATTCACCGATTGGAGTTGGTGATTAATGAAATTTATGCAGCTTTTTTTTACAAAAAACATTCAAGGAAATATTGCCACTTTTGAAGCAGAAGAGGCTCGGCATGTTCAAGTCCTAAGGAAAAAAATCGGAGACCAATTACACTTCGTCGATGGGGAGGGGGGACTGTACTTGGGAGAGATCATCGAAGTCCACAAAAAAGAATGTTTGCTAAGCATCCTTGAACACAACCCTTCGTATAATGAACGAAAAGTGAAATTGCACATCGCTATTGCACCCACTAAAAATATCGCTCGACTCGAATGGTTTTTGGAAAAAGCCACAGAAATTGGCATTGATGAAATCACACCAATTCTTTGTGATCGATCTGAAAGAAAAAGAATCAGAACTGACCGATTGGAGAAAATTACCATGTCTGCGATGAAGCAATCCATCAAAGCCTATTTGCCAAAATTGAACGAACTAACTGATTATCAAGACTTTATCAAGCAAAGTAATGATGATTTAAAATATATTGCTTATTGCAATGATGATGCATTGAGTCATTTGAAAAAAGAATATTCTACCGCTGAAAACGTTACTATACTGATTGGTCCAGAAGGAGATTTTTCGCCAAAAGAAATTAAGTTAGCTTTGGAAAATGGGTACCAAGGGATCAGTTTGGGAGAGAGTAGATTGAGGACGGAGACGGCAGGAATTGTGGCTTGTCATATTATTAATTTGGCTTTTGATGAGAAGTAATGAAAAAATTTGAATCAAAAAAAGACAGTTGGGTTATTTACTTTTTAGCAGGAATTTTGGCAATTGTGCTCAGTTTGGTTTATTTAGTTCCTTCTGAAAAAGAAATACCATGGATAGTTCATATTATTTTGGCAGCTTCCTTTGGACTGGTTTATTGGATGTTTGTGAATACTTTTACGGTTGTCGAAAATAACCTTTTAACTCATACCTGTGGCCCAATAAAATGGAAAGTACCAGTTGAGAAAATAATAAAAATCAAAAGAAAATCGACTAGCATGATTAATCATGGCACTTGGTCAGCTGATAAAATTGATATTATTTACAAACGAGGGACTTTGTCGATAGCGCCAGATGATAAGGAAAGTTTGATTAAATATTTGGTTTCGAGAAATAGTACGATTGAAGTGATTTGATTTATTTTAAAAAGTGGACATTTAACATACTCCTAAAAGTCTTGCATTAAAACTACCGAAAAGGAATTTTCAAGACGAAAATTCTATTAGAAAATAAAATAGAAGAAAGGTTTTCTCAAACAATAAAAAATAAAGATGACACAAGAAGAAATAAAAAACGAAAAGTTAAGCAAATACCAGTTTTTAGCAGGGATGTATTCGGATCCTTATTTTCCTGATTTTATAGTTGATAAGGGAAAAAATATTTTGGTAGAACTTTG
This sequence comes from uncultured Saprospiraceae bacterium, assembly GCA_964352225.1. Taxonomy (GTDB): domain Bacteria; phylum Bacteroidota; class Bacteroidia; order Chitinophagales; family Saprospiraceae; genus CAJQQY01. Next base: position 17,313 of record CAYGRM010000111.1, read on the forward strand.
TTTGCAAATCGAAAATAAACCACCAACCAGTTTAGAAGAATTATATAAATTAACTCATACTGCTACAGAAAAATTTAATCAGCTGGATGAAGAATTAAATGATAATGATAGCGAAATAGAAACTGCAGCTAGAGAAATTATCGCGGAAGATTTTGAAAATATTGCATTGAATTATGGTTTCGAAGATGCTGATATTGAAGAACTAATTGAACCGAGAGAATGGTGAAATATTTTCTTTTTACTGAGAGACTGTTTTGAATTATGTCGCTAATTTTTTTATGCGTCTTTTTTCACCACAT
>CAYGRM010000112.1:0-17554 GCA_964352225.1 uncultured Saprospiraceae bacterium
ATATACTTTGTAGCCAGCAGCTAAAAGTGCTTCGTAATTATCTCGTAAGTTGCAAGCTTCGACAGTACAAGTTGGTGTATTATCTTTTGGATAAAAAAAGAGGATTAATTTTTTTCCTTTGAAATCTTTGAGAGCAATCTTTTCTCCGTTCTCATTTACGCCTGAAAAATTAGGTGCTTTATCGCCTGGTTTTAAATGTGTCATCTGTGCTTTGTTCTTTTTTTTAAAAAATATTTCAAAAAAGAAACATGATGAAATGAAAAAGGTTTTATCAACTACCTCGTAAATTCTCTTTCATAAACTTTTTCATTACCGCGATCATCTTTCACTTCGATTCGAAGCAAGTGTTTTCCCTTCTCGATACTTCCATCAAACCGATGAATCAACAAATCATTTTTCCCATCATAATCCACCAATATCCACTTTCCATCTACCGTAACTTTGTAAGAAAAAGGCTCAATATTTCGAGCTGTCTCAAAATTCTCTTTTACTTTAAAAGTCATTTTTGAAGCACCGCGCATATTTGATTTGAAACGAATAGGTTGAATCGTCGGAGGCTTCGTATCAATCATGATACAGTAATTTCCAAAGTCCCGAACTTTGGCGGTGAGTTTCCCAGCTTCCCATTTCCCGCCACAATTTTGAGGTGATTTGGATTCCCCACAATAAGCAATGAAAGCTTTGTCGCGTAAATTTTCGGGCAAACCATTCGGTTGAATTCCAATATCAAAATATTTATGTGCAGGTGTTTTGTAATCATGGATTTGATGTACTGTCGAAAAGACTCCTTCCGATTCATCAATTGAAGTATTATATTTTAAATATAAATTTTCATAGAGTGTGCCTTTTTTCAAGAACAGAGAAAGGGCGCCAGTTTCAATTTGATTATCTTCATCGTAAGGCAAAATATAATTAAACATCTGCGAAGGAGGATCATTTACCTCTCCCCTTTTTACCCAAAATTGCAACGTGGAACGATTTCCAGCTACATCTTTGATCACCATTTCTATTTTGCTAGCTTTCCCTTTTTTCAAGGTAATCACTCCTGCGTCAGACTGCGTACCATAAATGGATAATTCATTCCCAGGTAATTCATAACAACGATTGAAGTAACTTTTGTTCACAACTTGTTCTTCGTAATCCAAATGTGCATTAATATACCGAGTCTCATCAAAGGAAAATGTTTCCATTTTAAAATCATAAATAGGTTGGTCGTCTTGGAACATTTCGAGGGAATAAATTCCATTCCAATTAGATGCCCCATTTTGGTTATCATAAGTTTTTAAGGCTAGACCAACTCGCCATGCCCCAATGGTCAAAGTATCTTTTCTTACAGAATATTGTTTCCCATTTTTCAATAAATCTACAGTCTTTGTTGTTTGCGTTTCTCGCTTGTCGTTAAGGTTATAAATTTTTAATTGATGAATTCGAGGAGGAATATTATCAGTTACATTAATTCCAAAAAGTAGGGGATTAATTGGTTTCTCCGTTTTCGTATCTCTTATTTCAAAATGCAAATGTGGCCCAAATGAACGACCTGACATTCCCAATTTTCCCACCTTATCTCCTTTTTTAAAAGTGAATTGATTAGGTTTTGGAAAAAGTTCTACGGAAAATGACTCCTTTTCTTTTTGCATCCTTTTCACATAATCTTCGACCTCTTTGTCAAATTCGTGCATATGTGCATAGACCGTCGTGTAGCCATTTGGATGATCGATGTAAAGTACTTTTCCGTAACCTCCTGATTGCATCTTGATGCGTGAAACATATCCATCTGCTGCTGCATAAAGTGGCTGGCCAATTTTTCCATCCTTGGCTTTAATGTCGATTCCTGCATGTAAATGATTGGGACGTAACTCCCCAAATGTACCTGACAAACGAATCGTGCCATTCACCGGGGAGCGGAAATAATCTTGAGGATATTCTTTGTCTGCCTCAAATATGTTGAATGAAAATAAAAAGATAGTAGCTAGAATCAGTAAATAGATTAAACGCATTTTATAGTGTTTTTTTGAAAGCAAAAGTAGGAAATAAAAAGTTGAATTATGGGAGGATTTTTACGTTGAATATCTTACGTTGTACGTTTTATGGGTCAACATGATTTTGGTTTTCAGTACTTATTCTGATTAGAGGAAACGTAAAACGTTTGAAGTCTATTTACTATTATTTTTATTTTTTGAAAAAAAATCTCCCCAGTTTCCTTGTTGTGTTTTTTCAAATTTGTTTTTTTCCATAAATCCTAAAAACTCTTTTCGTCTAATATATTCTCCCCCCAAACTTTCGAGATGCTTAGTTCGCTGCTGACAATCAATTAGCCAATAACCTAATTCTTTTAATTTCTGAACTAAAGTAATAAAACCAAATTTTGAGGCATTGGAAACTTTAGCAAACATAGATTCTCCAAAGAAAATTTTTCCCAAAGAAATGCCGTACAAACCTCCAACCAATTCATCACCCTGCCAAACCTCAACAGAATGAGCGAATCCCATTCTATTTAGTTCGCTATATGAATCAATCATTTCATCCGTGATCCAAGTATCACCAACTTGTCCTTTTCGATATTGTTGTTGACAAGCAGACATTACTTCCTCAAACTGAGTATCAAAAGTTACGGTAAACTTTTTTTGGTTAAAATAAGGCCTCATACTTTTCGATACCTTCAGATTTTGGGGATATAAAATAAATCGAGGATCGGGCGACCACCACAAAATTGGATCCTCAGGATTGAACCAAGGAAACAATCCCATGCTATAAGCTAATAGCAACCGATCGGTAGACAGGTCTCCACCGACTGCTAAAATTCCATCTTCGTTTGCAAGTTCGGGAGGTGGAAAGGAAAGTTCATCTGTTAACCAAAATACAGGCATTTATTGTTGCGTAATTTTTTTGAAAGACAAATTTAGCAATTTCTACGTGGTGGCCTGCTTTAGCTGACCTAAAAAGTTTTGAAAAAAAACTTTTATGATTATTTTTTCTTGGTCAGCTAAAGCAGACCACTACGTGTTATTTAAAAATACTATTTTTGTTAAAAAAATATGAACTGGACACCTCACATTAATGGCTTCAAAGCATATCTTTTACTCGAGCGTTCGCTTAGTCAAAATAGCGTCGAAGCCTACTCATGTGATGTCGAAAAATTAGAACGATTTTTAATTAGTAATAAATATGAACTTTCCCCAGCAGAGGTAAAATTCAAAGAATTAGAAGCCTTTATTTTTACTTTAAGTGATTTAGGTTTGGGAGCGACTTCGCAGGCAAGAATCATTTCGGGAATTAAAACTTTTTACAAATATTTATTGCTAGAAGATATTATCAATGAAGATCCAACTGAACTCTTGGAAGCTCCAAAAATTGCTCGAAAAATTCCAGAAGTACTTTCATACGATGAAATTGCTGACATCATTGCTGCAATAGATTTGAGTCATCCGCAAGGGCATCGGAATCGAGCGATGTTGGAGACGCTGTATGCTTGTGGACTTCGGGTAAGTGAATTGGTTAATTTAAAATTATCGAATATTTACCCTGACATTGGTTTTATAAAAATAATTGGAAAAAATAATAAGGAGCGAATTGTACCAATTGGTGAGGAAGCATTGCAACAAATTTACTTTTACGCCAATAATTATCGAAACCAACTAGCAAAAATTCACCCTGAAGATGAAAATGTAGTTTTCCTAAATCGACGAGGGAAACGCTTGACTCGCGTCATGATTTTTATGATTATCAAGGAGGCGGCAAAAAAAGCAGGCATTTCCAAAACGGTAAGTCCGCATACTTTTCGACATTCTTTTGCTACGCACTTGGTGGAAGGAGGTGCTGACTTGAAAGCGGTACAAGATATGTTGGGTCATGAAAGTATCACGACAACGGAAATTTATACGCATTTGGACACAGAATATTTGAAGGAGACGATCATTTTATTTCATCCTAGAAATAAACGTTAATTTTTCGAATATATCTCCGAAGCAGGAGCTTCGAAGTACACTTTAAGAATTAATTAACCACACATATATATACATAACTTCGCAATTCCGTTTATTTTTGCGAGACTTCTGAACAACAGATTTTTATGCGAAAATATCTTTCATCTTTTTTTATTCCGACAATTATTTTTTTGACTTTGATTGGTTGCGCCAATCAGGGCACGCTGACTGGTGGAAAAAAAGATACGATTCCTCCTATTATTGATAACTCGAAGTCAACTGCGAACTATCAAACTAATTTTAAAAAGCAGACCATTGAACTAACTTTTAATGAGTGGTTACAATTAAATGATGTTTTTAAACAAGTGGTCGTTTCACCTCCATTGCGAGAGACATTTGATGTTTCTTTAAAAAAGAAAACCGTTCGATTTGAATTTGAAGATGACGAAGTTTTGCGAGAGAATGCAACTTATACGATTAATTTTGGCACAGCCGTGCAAGATTTGACTGAGCGGAATCCTGTGGAAGACTTACGTTTTGTATTTTCTACGGGCGCTTTTATTGATTCATTGGAAGTGACTGGGCAAGTAGTAGATGCTTTTGATAAAAAACCGACGAAGGATGTTTTAGTGATGCTTTATGATAATTTGGCGGATACGGTAGTGCGAAAAGAGAAGCCTTTTTATTTTGCAAAAACAGATGAAGGAGGAAATTTCTCTATAAAAAATGTTCGTGCGGATACTTTTAAAGTATTTGCTTTGATCGATGGAAATGCGAATTATTTATTTGATAATGAAAAGGAAAAAATTGGTTTTTTAAAAGAACCCATCGTGGTGACTGACTCAACGAAAGTAGATTTAACTTTGCAAATCTTTCAGGAAGAACCCAAGCTAAAACTCCAAGGTGAAGAAAAAAAGAAATATGGACGTATCGCTTTTGGGTTTAATCGAAAGCCTCAGGAGCAAGAATATCAACTTACTTTTGAAAATGTTGGACAACGTACTTACCTTCAAACTCCAAAGGATTCAGTTGTACTTTGGTATGATTTGCCTCAGGATACAAGTTGGAATGTATTTATTACCAGGGATACTTTTTCGCCTGATACCATCAAAATTCCAAAACTATCACGTGCTACTTTTTTCCAAAAAAATAAATTAGCTCCTGCCAAAGAAATTACACCAAGATCAAAATTGGAAGTTAGAGCAAATAAAAATTTCGCCATATTATTCAATCATCCTCTGGAAAATATTGACACTAATTTTGTAGCAATTTTGGCAGATACAACTTTTCAGAGAGTCGTTCCTACAATTGAGATTGATTCAACTGACCAACGAAAATTATTAATTCAATATCCTTTCAAAGAAAAAACACCTTATCAATTAAAGTTACTCCCTGGCGCTTTGACCGATCTTTATGGTTTGCAAAATGATACGATCTATCAAACTTTGGATGTAAAAACAGCTAATAATTTTGGAGATATGACCTTGACAGTAGTAGATATGCAGCCTGACAAAAATTATGTAATTGAATTGTTAGATAAAACTAATACCTTAGTTGAAATCATCCCGATGAGTGGTGATACCATTTTTAAAAAAATATTTAAATCTATTCCAACTGGAAACTATTCGGTAAGAATGATTCAAGATACTAACGGAAATGGACGATGGGATACTGGAAACTATGATAACCTTTCGCAACCTGAACTGTTATTTACGAGAGAGTTAGAAGAGTTGCGAGCAGGTTGGGAGCTGGATGCTACGGTCTCCGCTGATGAAAAAGCTACACCCCAAAAAGGAAATAAATCAACCCCTCCTCCAACTTCGGATAAACCGAAGTCGCAGCGAGGAGGAAAAAATTAAATTTAAAGTGATAAACCATGATTTTAAGATCAGAAAAACTAGTAAAAATATACGGTAGCCGAAAGGTGGTCAAAGAGGTGTCGATTGAAGTACATCAAGGAGAAATCGTTGGTTTATTAGGTCCGAATGGAGCAGGAAAAACCACCACTTTTTATATGACGGTTGGTTTTATTCAGCCGAATTCTGGAAATGTTTATTTGGCAGATGAAGACATCACTCAATTACCAATGTATAAACGAGCCCAAAAAGGGATAGGATATTTACCACAAGAACCTTCCGTCTTTAGAAAATTAAGTGTAGAGGATAACTTAAAAGCCGTTTTGGAAATGACTCCTTTATCCAAAATTGAACAAGCGGAAAAGTTGGAAAGTTTGATCGATGAATTTAGTTTACATCAGGTTAGAAAAAATTCAGGAGACTCGCTTTCTGGAGGAGAGCGTCGTCGAACTGAAATTGCGCGAGCTTTGGCTACGAGTCCAAAATTCATTTTATTGGATGAACCTTTTGCGGGCATCGATCCAATTGCGGTAGAAGATATTCAAAGTATTGTGGAAAAATTAAAAGACAAAAATATTGGGATTTTGATTACTGATCATAATGTCCAAGAAACACTTTCGATAACTGATCGAGCTTATTTAATGTTTGAGGGAAATATTTTAAAGGCAGGAACTGCAGAGGAATTGGCAGCAGATGAAATGGTTCGAAAGGTTTATTTAGGTAAGAACTTTGAATTAAGGAAAAAACATGTGAAAGAGTAGCTTTTATTCGTTTGACGTTAAACCTTAGACATTTTACGATCTCCCACACAACTTCCTTTTGTTCTTTATTCTCTAAAAAAAGTGAGGTTAGATTAATTTCCCAACCTCGCTTTTTTCATGGCAACTCTTTGTTTTTTTCTTGTAATATATACTCCAAATAAAATCATTGCCATTCCTAAAAAATGATAAATCGTAACTTGCTCTCCGTCCAAAAATCCAAATCCAATCGCCACAATGGGAATCAAAAAAGCTACGGTAGAGGCAAAAAGAGCACTCGTCATCTGAATTAATCTAAAGAAAAGAATTGAGGCAGCAACAGTTCCAACCAACGATAAAAAGACAATTGCCCCCAACGAAGTCATCGCATCAGGATGCGTTTGAAGAATATTTATAAAATCAGAAAAGAGTAAATAAAGTATTCCCACAGGTGCAACTAAGCAGTAAGCTGCTGCACTCAAATTTACTGCTGAAGTATTTTGAAAATGTTTTTGAATCGTATTTCCACTCAAGGCATAACAGTAAGTTGCTAAGATTAACAACAACGCATACCATTCATTTTTATCTTCTGTTGAAATGATTTCTTCCACCTGAGGCATAAAATACGATGGGCCAACAATCAAAAGGGAGGCCCCCAAAAATCCTAAAATAACCCCTAGCAATTTATTCCGCGTCAAGATCAATCCATAAAACAGCACTCCTTGAATCAAAACAAAAATCGGTGTCATCGAATTTAAAACACCGGCCACCGAACTACTCACTTGAGTTTGAGCTATAGAAAAAAGCAATGCCGGAATCGCACTTCCTGCAAATCCAACAATCAATAATGGCTGCAATTGCGACCAATCTATTTTTTTAAAATTGAAGATAAAAATAGGTAGAAAAGCAAGTCCAGCAATTCCAATTCTAAGGCTAGCCACCTGCAAGGGAGAAAATGCTATTAATCCTTTTTTTATCAATATAAAAGAAGCTCCCCAAGTAATTGACAAGAGAATTAAAATAGCATAACCAATGAACTTTGAATTTAATGTTTTTCTTATTGCTAGCAATGGATTTTAATTTTGGCCGCAAATGTAACCACTTTAAATGAGAATAAGTTTTAGATATCTCCATAAAAAAAGCGGAGACTAATTAGTCTCCGCTACTTGGCTTTTTGAGGTAAGCGCTTTTAATTTAGGGTGCTTCTCTCTAATATTAATGACCTTATCCAAAGATATAACCATTTAGGTCAGAAAGAAATTTTCCCCATTATTCTTCTACTGTTTCCTTGCCTTCTGTCAACTCTTTGCTACTTTCCGTTTTTTGTCCAAGGTATTGAGGTAAATCCATTCCTGCCATATTGAACAAGTCGCTCATCGGAGGAACTGATTTGTATAATCCTGAAACGAACTTAGAAGTCGCATTTCCTTCTCCTTCTTTTCCGCCTCCATTTTCCCAAACAGTCACTTTATCGATTTTGATATTCTTAATTGCTTCCACTTGAGTTTTCACTAAGTCCTCTAATTTATCAGCGATAATCATCAAAACAGCATCTTTAGAATTGCCATTAGTAGCTTTTACAATTTCTCCAAATCCTTGTGCTTGTCGATTCAAAATCTCCAACATACCTTTCGCTTCTGCTTCTCTTTCCATAAAAATCGCATCAGCATTACCTCTTGCTATCCTTCGAATTCTTTCTGCTTCTGCTTCCGCATCAATCTCTTTTTTACGCTTTGCGATTTCAGCTTGAACGATTTCGTTAGCTTGTGCTGTTGCCATTTCTTTGGCGGCACGAGCTTCCTCCGCGTTCTTCTCTGCAAGGTAAGCTTCCTCCAATGCTTTGGCTGCTTGAATCTTTTCAGATGAAGTGGCTAGTTTCAAATATTCAGCTTCTCGTTGTCGACGCTCAGCATTTGATTCTGAAATTCGGATGGCAGCCAAGTTGGCTCCCTCAATAGCTTTTGCTTCTGCTTCAGACTCCCCTACTTGTGCCAAGGCATCTGCATTAGAAACTTGAACTCTTTGATCTTGACGAGCATTTGCTTCTCCAATCGATCCATCTCTATTTTTTTCGGCAACACTCATTCTGGCATCGTTGATTGCTTTCGCAGCAGCTTCCTTTCCAAGTGCTTCGATATAGCCAGATTCGTCTTGTATATCCGTTACGTTTACGTTGATTAATTGAAGTCCAATTTTTCTCAACTCAGCTCCTACATTAGAGGCTACGTTTGTTAAGAATTTATCTCTATCCGAGTTGATTTCCTCAATATCCATCGTCGCAACAACTAAACGCAACTGACCTAAGATGATATCTTTTGCGATATCTCGAATTTGCATTGTTTCTTTTCCCAACAACCGTTCAGCAGCATTCTGCATAATTCCTTCTTCCGTAGAAATACCAACTGTAAATCGAGAAGGAACATCAATCCGAATATTTTGCTTACTCAATGCACCTTTCAAATCGACATCAATCGAAATAGGTGATAAATCTAAATATTCGTAATCTTGAATTACGGGCCAGACAAACTCAGCACCTCCTGCAATACACTTAGCAGATCCTTGTCCTGTTCGACCATAGATAACTAGAATTCTATCCGAAGGACATCTACGATATCTTGAGATAAAAAATAAAAGCATTAGAAAAAATAAACCTGCAAAAGCAGCAACTAAAATTAAAGCGGAACTCATAAGTTGTAATGTTTAAGGTTTTTTAAAAAGAGGTTTTGTTTTACGTTCTCCATAGCTTTACCTGAACTACTCTTTCTCTTTTCGAAAAAAGTAGGAAGATCGCAATATTAAAAATATAACACCGGTATAATTATTTTTTGCAAAATGTAATTAACGATTCTAGTACATCATTTTTCAACAATGCATCAACATCCTATTACTTCGATTATTAAGACCGAAAATTCTCGCCTTCCAAAAAAGTCTCTACAGATTCTACCAGAAGAAGATTATCATCTAAAATTTCTATCACGCGAATCCTCGAACCAGTAGTTAAAGTTTTTCCTTCGGTGATTGCATCCATTTCTTTCATCACTCCTTGAATATTGATATGAATTTTTCCTTGAGATCTTTTCCCCGCAGGAATCGTTAGGTAAACTTCTCCCGTTTGAAATAATGCTTCATTAAGATCCACATTTCCAGATTCGCCTTATTTTGAAAATAAATACATCATGTACCCTACCAAGGCCATCGCTGCAAACCCAGAAATACTTGCCATCACAACTGCCATAGTAGTTCCCAATCCTGCATTCAAAGCCAGCACACCCGTCCATCCAAAGAAGGTGAAAAAAGCAATAATACTCCGAACTGAAAATAAGGTAAAACTTGGATCAAGGCTATAATCCGCATCTACATCTGAATGGGATCCAACTTCAAAATCGCTCTCACTATCAAAGTCTAAACCAATCAAACTTAAAACGAATTGAATCACGAACAAGACACTAAATATGATGGAGATTCCCCAGAACATTTGTTGTGTTCCATTCAACGAACTCCACCAGTCTCCAAATATGAGTAGTAACATTTTTCTGTTTTTTTGATTAGTTGGCTTTTAATTCTAAGACAAAATTTTCTCTTAAAACTTAATGATGATACTCTGTAATCATTTTCTCTAAAAATAGCTTTTCTATTGCTAAAAATCCTAATATCTCGACAAATGGGTTTCATTTCTCGGCAAACGTAACGACCAACTTTAATCTATGATAAAAAAAGGTATTTCCTCTTTTTTATTTCTTAGAATCAATCATCATAAATTAGAAAGTCGTTCCAACAAAGCTTCCTTTTTTCGAGAAGAAACTTCAATTTGCATTCCATCGACAGTTTCCACCAATCCACCTTTTTTAGATTTGATAAATTTTCTAACTGCATTTAAATTAACTAAATGAGATTTATGTATTCTAAAAAAATCTTTTTCAAATAATAATTTTTCAAAATGTCCTAAAGTTTTTGTGATTAAATGAGTTGTCCCATCTATCAAAACCACCGTTGTATAATTACTTTCAGCTACACATCGAATTATATTTTGGTGGTGAACGAAGGTAAAGCCATCAGTTGTTGTCAAGGCAACTTTTTCGATTTTTTGAGCAGCTAATAATTCTTGAAGAAATTCGAATTTTTCAGGTCGAGGTGCGTAGTTTCTAAGTTCTTTTACATATTTAACCGCTTTAATTAGTTCATCAATATCAATCGGTTTTAATAAGTAATCAATAGCTGCAAATTGAAAAGCTTCTACCGCATATTCATCGTACGCGGTCGTAAAAATGACTTCAAAAGAAAAATCATTATTATAAAACTTCAGCAACTCAAAGCCACTTTCCATTGGCATTCGAATATCCAAAAAAACTACATCAGGCTCCTCTTGAGCGATTAGTCTTTTAGCTTCATTTACCGAAGCTGCTAGTCCGATTATTTCTAATCCATCACAATATTCTTCGCATAATGCTTGGAGTAATCTACGACTTCGAACTTCGTCATCAACGATAATCCCTTTCATTTAATCTTAAGTATTTGTTCGGATAATTTAAGTTTTCTGCTTTCTAAATTAGTCTTTTTATTCAACCGTTAAGTTATTGAATATCAATCGCTTATAAAAACATTTCCAGACATAATTTTTTTTCAAAAAATACATAGCAAAAACCTAAGCTAAGATTAAATCCAATTTTTATCTTTAGGAAAATAAAAACTCAAAACATGAAACTCAATCGTAAAGATTTTTTCAAAGGTGCTGCGCTCGGAATTATTTCGTTGCCATTTGCTATTCGTGGTTGTACCAATGAAAATATAGCTCAAAATACTTCAACTTCAACCGTTTCTGGAAAGAAATATAAATGGAAAATGGTCACAACTTGGCCTCCGAAATTTCCAGTTTTGGGAGAAGGTTGCGAGCTCTTTGCCAAGTGGGTCAGAGAGATGTCAGGTGGCAGAATGGAAATCAAGGTTTATGGCGGAGGAGAATTAGTTCCTGCTTTAGAAATCTTCAATGCCGTCAGTAGCGGAGCGGCTGAAATTGGTCATGGCTCTGCATATTATTGGGCAGGAATTGCCTCCTCTTCACAGTTTTTTGCCTCCGTTCCATTTGGGATGAATGCGCAACAAATGAACTCTTGGCTGATCAGCGGAGGTGGTTTGGAACTGTGGGAAGAGTTATATGATAAATTTAATTTGATCCCTATGCCTGCTGGAAACTCAGGTGTTCAAATGGGCGGTTGGTTTAATAAAGAGATTAATTCTGTAGCTGATTTGCAAGGTCTAAAAATGCGAATGCCAGGGCTTGGTGGAAAAGTCTTAGCCAAAGCTGGAGGGAATCCAATTTTGATTGCGGGAGGTGAATTATATACTAGTTTGGAACGTGGTGTGATTGACGCAACAGAATGGATTGGACCTTATCATGATTACATTATGGGGTTTCATCAGATTGCAAAATATTACTATTCACCTGGTTGGCACGAAGCAGGTACGACGCTGGAAATGTTTTTTAACAAAGAAAAATTTAACGAGTTACCAAGTGATTTGCAAGAAATTTTGAGGACTGCTGCCATGCGCTTAAACATGTGGATGCTTTCTGAATTAGAAGCAAAGAACACTTTTTATTTAAAAAAAATATTAGCGGAATCAAATGCGGAATTGCGAGAGTTTCCTCAAGAAGTCTTGAATGAATTAAAAAAATATACCGATGAAGTTTTAGCAGATCTTACTGCTGCTGATCCTTTTGCAAAACGAGTTTATGAATCCTATGATAATTTTAGGAAAGATGCAGCGGAGTGGTCGAAGTTGACGGAGAAAGTTTTTTATAATAAAATTCAAATATGAGGAGTCAGAGGCTTTGTGTTAACGATAACAGTTTTGCCTTGGGAATAAAACCCAGCCCCTGACTCCTAACCGAGAGCACAGCGACCAACCTCTCACCTGACTACTTAAAAAACACTATGAAAAAACGCAAGAAAAAATCACTTCTACTTTTTGTAATTGTATTGTTATCAATTTTTTATTTTTTACCAAAAAAAGAAAACCTCAACTTGGATCATATCAGTTTAGACAATTGGAAAGATACACCTGCAAGTTCATTTCGTAAAGATCAAATGCGCTTTGAACGTGTCAGAGATGCCTATGAATTGAAGGAAGTTTATATCAAGAAACTATTGACTTCCAAAGGGTTCAACTCTTTCGATTACGACTTATTTCTACGTGCTTTTAAAAAAGAAGAAATTCTAGAAGTTTGGATAAAAACTAAAACTGCTTCTGAATATCAACTACTCACCAGTTATCATTTTTGTAAAAATTCAGGGCGACTCGGACCGAAACGAAAAGAAGGTGATCGTCAAATTCCAGAGGGAGTTTATCGCATCAGCCACTTCAATCCAAAAAGTAATTTTTTGCTTTCTCTAAAAGTCAATTACCCAAATATTTCTGATGTAATTTTAAGTGATGCAACTAGTCCTGGAAGTGATATTTATGTACATGGTGGTTGCCAAACCACAGGTTGTATCCCACTAACCAATGACAAAATTCAAGAATTATATTTGTTAGCTATTGAAGCATATGAGGAAGGAAAAAGTATTCCGATTCATATTTTCCCAACGAAAAATTTTGAAGAAAACTTAGATGAAGATTCTGAGCACTTTCCATTTTGGGAAAATCTAGAAACGATTTTTGACGATTTTGAAGAACATAAAAGATTACTTTTTATCGAGGTAGCATCTGATGGTAGATATGATATTCGAGTTCGAGACTAAGTTAAATCAAAAACACTACCTTCGGAAACATAATTACCAAGAACAAAAAGATTAATTGAATAATTACAAATGGAACTATCCCTCGATACAGATGCCCCGTCGTAATCTGAGGCGGCGCAACTCCTTTCAAATAAAATAATGAAAATCCAAACGGCGGTGACAAAAACGAAGTCTGTAAATTCAATGCGAGTAAAATTCCAATCCAAATTAAATTCATATCATACACCTCAAAGATTGGTGCAACCACAGGTACAATAATGAAAATAATCTCTATAAAATCAATAAAAAAGCCAGCCACAAAGACCACCAGCATTACTAAAAACAAAAATATATTAGGGGATAAATTCGATTCCTCAATCAGATTTATCAAATAAGTATCTCCTCCCAACTCTCTAAAAACAAAAGTAAATGTCGTCGCTCCAAGCAAGATTATAAAAACCATTGTTGTCAAATGCGTCGTCTGCTCCATCACTTCTTTGAGTATCCCTAAAGTAAATTTCCCTTGAGCGATTGTCAAAATTATTGCCCCCATTGCACCTATCGCAGCGGCCTCAGTTGGTGTAGCATAACCTGCCAAAATGGAACCTAACACAGCTACAATTAAAAAAAATGGAAGCAAAAATGCTTTGATTATTTTCCCAATAAAACCTTCCCTTTTAAATTCTTGAATTTCTTCGTCTGGAATACTTGGCGCTTTTTCGGGATTAAGGTAAGCAAAAATGGCAATGTAAATTACATAACAAAACACCAACAAAACACCAGGTAAAAGTGCCGCTTTAAATAAATCGCCAACCGTCACTCCCAACATATCTCCTAATAAAACTAGCACGACCGAAGGTGGAATTATTTGTCCTAAAGTTCCCGAAGCGGCAATCGTCCCAGTTGCTAATTCAGGTGAATAACCTCTGTTCAACATGGTTGGTAAACTAATCAACCCCATCGTAATTACCGTCGCTCCAACGATGCCAGTCGAGGCCGCTAACAATGCTCCTACAACTACAACAGAGATAGCTAATCCCCCTTTCATTTTTCCAAAAAGCATCGCCATCGTTTCGAGTAAACTTTCGGCGAGTCCAGATTTTTCCAACATGATCCCCATAAAAACAAAAAGAGGAACTGCCAACAAAACCATATTCGTCATCGTCCCCATAATGCGAGAAGGCAGCATTGAATAGTCTGATATATCTAAAAAACAAAGAGCATAAATCGTGGAAATTCCTCCCAAGGTAAACGCCACGGGGAAGCCATAAAGGATGAGTAAAAAAATGCTGATGAAAAGTATAATTGCTAAATATTCCATTTCCCTTTTTTCGTTTTGTTTGGATTAGTTTTCTTTTGCCGTTTTATATTTCAACGTCAAAACTGAATCCGCCACCATTGCCATGGCTTGCAATAACAATAAACTTGCACCTATTGGTATCATAGATTTTATGATAAACCGAAAAGGTAACCCATTAGGGTTAGGCGACCCTTCTAAAATTTTAAATGATCCTAAAGCATAATCATACGACACATAAATAATTAAAAAACACCACGGAATCAAAAACAGCAATGCTCCTGCAAGATTAACTAAAGCTTTATCTTTTTCCGAAAAATCTGCATAAAATAAATCTACTCGAACATGTTTATCATGTTTCATCGTATAGCCTGCGGCCAACAAAAATATCATCGCAAATAAATGCCACTCCAACTCTGGCAACCAAACTGGTTCACTATCAAAAAGCATTCTCCCCAATACTCGTCCACAAACGAGGACGACTAAAATACCTGTCAACCAAGAAGCAGCCTTCCCAATATTTTCATTAATGAAATTGACAATATTGATGAATTTTTGAAGTAGGTTTTCCATAAAAGAAGAAATTATTGGATCACATTTTCTTTGAGAAAAAAATCAAAAATGAATTGATGTCCTTTATTTGAAAAATGAATTCCATCACCAAATAAATACAGATCTGTGTGTGTGTGTGTGTGTGTGCCTACTCTGTTTTCAAAAAAAGAATAAGGCGAAAATAAAGAAACATTCGCCACACTCAACAAATTACTCAGTTTCTCTTGTGGTAAAAAATATTCAGTTTTATTTTCTCTAATTTGATACTCGTACGGATAAATCACCACACTCCACAAGATACCTTTTTCATCACACACCTTTTTTATACTACCAATCTGTTGTGTTAAATTTTCAATCTTAGATGTATCTTTGTATAGTTCAAAATCATGTAAAAAATACGATTTCGACCTATCCATAATTGTCCCTTTTAGCCAAATATAAAAATAACTATTCGATTTCAAATAAGCCAAAAACTTCCCTAATACATTTTTAGTACTAACCCTCGGACTACTTGTATTTTTATCATAAATATCGTTGAGGCAAAAATTAACAATCACTTGATTTACATTCAACTTATTCTCTTCCAAGATGGTATTTACTACATTTTTATAATCTGTAAAGTCATATCCAATCAAAGCGGCATTAATAATATTATGTGTCTCCTGTAAATGGCAACTTAACTTCCCAACAAATGACGAATCACTTTCTACTCCTACTCCTTGCGTAACTGAATCTCCAATAAATAGAATCGATTTTTTTTGTTGATCGTAATTGGTACACGCTAATTTTATAAATCCATTTTGGTCGGTGAAAATATTTTTACCAAATGAAAAACCTTTTACATTTGGCAAGAATCCCAGCGTATTTCTAAATCTATCTTCTTGAAAAATATCTGAACTTGTTCCTGCTAAATTAACTCCATCTACCAAACATCTGACAAATCCTTCGGCTAAAATACCGATTGACAAAAAAACTAAAATATTGATTAAAATTATTTTGGAATACTTTTTAAGCATGATGTATTTTTCGAAATTTTACAAAACATAAAAATTCAAAAAATAATTAAGAATCAAGAATAAAATGGGAAATCAAAATAAACAAATACTCTATGATAAATTATCTATGAGTAGTGAGGCGGGTTGGGAACGGCGAAAAAGGTAGGTGTGGGTGTCTGCATGGAGTTCAACATTTTTTTCGTCAAGAATTTTTGGTTACCTTTTTTCGAATGAAAAAAGTAACACGCATGATAGCAAAAGCAAACAATGATATCCATATATTTTTCAGCTTAAATGGTTCCTCATTTTTTACTACCTCGAAAATATTTAACGGAAGTTTTTAACGACTGAGTAGAAATATCAATCAAGCGGTATGCAATACTATGATGATCAACTTTAAAGTCTTCAGAATTTTGATCTAACTGGTAGAAGGTAGAAGGTGTGATCTGGACTAAAATATTATCTCGTTGAATCGTTTTTTCCACATGAAAATGGCCACAAAAAATATTAATAAACCCTCGATACCCAAATAATACTTCTTGAACCTCTGAAATATTTTGTAGTGGATATTTTTTATCCATAAATAAAACGCCAGCTTTCACCGGTGGATGATGGGTAAAAATCACATAATTATCATTTCCATTTTTAAGTTGACGATCAAGCCATTTAAGTTGATTTTCAGAATGAAACCCTTTGGACGAATCTAAAAATAGACACGTAGCTTTGCCTAATTTTTTTGCAAAATATAACTCATTATCGGTGATTAAATGTTCTATTTGAAAAACCTCCGCCATCAATAGACAATTATCATGATTCCCTCCGATTACATCGTATGGAATTCGAGTCAAGTCTAATTGTTCTCTAATCCACTCATAAATTTTCACATCACCAAGATCATAGCACAAATCACCTGAAACCACCAAATGGTCAGGTTTAGCCTGACGAGCAGCTCGCAAAATTCTTTTAAAATTTTTGCGGACATCTATATCAAAAGGATATTCATTTTCCTTATCGATATGTAGATCGGTGATTTGAATAATTTTCATCTTATTATTTGCTAAAATTTGACGCCTAAGAACGTAATTTTTTTTAATTAAAATCGAATTTCGTTCCATTTTCTTATCTCAAAGAAATTTAATACGAAAAATGACCTCCGTTTATCCAAAAGAAAATATAAAATCTCCTTTTTAAACTTTCCCTTTTCCCTTCCGTTAATCATTTAATTCCTTATTTTTGCACAAAAAATAATACCGACTTATAAATAAAAATTAACATGAGTATAGTTGAAATGAAAGTCCCTGTAATCGGGGAATCTATAAATGAAGTAACACTTTCTCAATGGTTGAAAGGCAATGGTGATTACGTTAATTTGGATGAGCCTATTTGCGAATTTGAGTCTGACAAAGCCACTTTGGAATTCCCTGCAGAAGCTACTGGGAAATTAATCTACGTAGCTGCGGAAGGAGACGATCCTGAAA
>CAYGRM010000113.1:0-17524 GCA_964352225.1 uncultured Saprospiraceae bacterium
CTGAATAGCTACTGCAACAGTAGATCCAGCTGCAATTCTGTCTTTTACAACTGTGTAAAAATTTACCTTGTTATCAAGGTACTGATAGTTAGCATTCTTACTATTGCCATTAGTGTAATTAGGATTGTCAAGAATAGTCTGCACTTCGTCATTCAAAATGATAGTAGCATCATCATTTGAAACATACTGCGCAGTCGCATTTTGAACACCAACCACAAGTAGAGCAAAAAATAACATTGCTGTTAAAATTGTCTTTTTCATGAGATATCATGTTTTTTAAGTGAAAAAAATTAAGTAAAATATATAGATATGCTAAGCCAGTTTTCGACAACTAAGTCAGTAACTGGTCAGAATATTTCTGAATGTGGGTAAAGATTTTTAACAGATGAGCATTCCAATCATCCTCAAAGCTTCTCTTTTGAAAAGCTTGTTTCATTCTAATATTTCCAAAAAAAAGATAGGAATACTATCAATTGGAAATAATTGTTAAAATCTTTTATTGCGGTTTGGGAAAAACTTCTTTAAACAAAGAAGTAAACGGTTCTGTATAGTAAAACTTACAGATTTTTAAAATTTGTTAAAACGGCTTGTGGGAGGGAAAAAAATTGAGCGAGATTGAAATGATATATGTTCTTAGGATCAATTTCGCCTGTAAATATAATATTTAATTTTATTTAATCTATTACCTAAAATCAGGTAAATTTTAAATTTTTTATTTAATAATACTTACACTAAGTATCTGTGCTTAATCAATAAGTATCACACAAAGATATATTTCTTATTTCAATTCAAGAAATATTCTGATTCTTTTTTCGCTTTTCTTTGGCAAAAACTACCAACACTTTCATAATATACTCTTTATCAAGTAATTACGAATGATTTTTTTCTAGTAAAAAAACCATTCGTAATTACCTAGGAACATCAGGAATCAAAACTATTATTATCTTGCTTTCTTTTGATGCGTAAATTGACAATTTCGAATTATGATAAAACAAATAAAAGAACTTCAAGAGAAATCTCAAATATTAGAACCAAATCCAGCAGAACGCCTCCATTGGCAACGAAAAGTGGAACAATATGCCTTCAAGTTTATGGATGATTTATCACACTCCAAAACTTATATTCCAACTGAAGATGGTGGGAAAAACTTATTAAATCATCCTATCTCAGATCATCCCATGACAATCGAAGAAGCGCTAGATATTTTAGAAAAAAATGTAGATAATATTGGACTTAATCCTGCCTCAGGTGGACACCTTGGTTACATTCCAGGAGGAGGAATTTTTCCAACTGCACTTGGCGATTATTTAGCTGCCGTCACCAATCGATATGCGGGAATCTATTTTGGTGGACCAGGTGCGGTGCGCATCGAAAATATGTTAATTCGATGGATGTGCGCCGTGATGGGTTACCCTGAAACTTCATCAGGAAATTTAGCATCAGGTGGTTCCATTGGAAACTTAATTGCTATTGTCACCGCTAGAGATTTTAAAAAAATCGAACCAGAAGACATTTCAAGATCAGTCATATATTTGACTAGCCAAGTGCATCATTGCGTGCAAAAAGCCATCAGAATTGCAGGACTCAATCGGGCTCAAACTACTTATGTTCCAGTCGATGAGCATTTTAAAATGGACATCAACGCGCTACGCGAACAAATCAAAAAAGATGTAGCCGAAGGCAAAAAACCATTTTTATTAATTGGTTCAGCAGGAACGACAGATGTTGGGGCAGTTGATCCATTGAATGACTTAGCGGACGTAGCGGAAGAATTCAACTTATGGTTCCATGTCGATGGAGCTTACGGAGGATTCTTTATGTTGACCGAACAGGGAAAAGAAAAAATGCAAGGAATCGAACGATCAGATTCTTTGGTTATCGATCCTCATAAAGGTTTATTTCTCTCTTATGGCTTAGGAGCTGTTTTGATAAAAAATGTACAAGCCCAACAAAAAGCACATTACTATCAGGCTAATTATATGCAAGATGCTTTGAATGAAACGGGGGAACTTTCGCCAGCTGATTTATCACCTGAATTGACCAAGCATTTTAGAGGGTTGCGACTCTGGATGCCGCTGCAACTTTTTGGGCTTGCGCCATTTAAAGCAGGTTTAGAGGAAAAATTAATGTTAACTCAGTATTTTTACCATGAAATTCAGAAACTGGGTTTTGAGGTTGGACCATTTCCAGAATTATCGGTCATGATTTATCGGTATGTTCCAAAGAATGGAGATGCCGATGATTTTAATGCAAAATTGATTCAACATGTTCAAAAGGATGGAAGAGTCTTTTTATCTTCAACTACCATCGATGGTGTTTATTGGCTACGAATTGCCATTTTAGCTTTTCGAACTCATCTTAATACGGTTGATCTTTGTCTGCAAGTTTTAAAAGAAGGAGTTGAAAAATTGGAGAATGCTTAATTTTTGATGGATCAGGGATGAAACGGATTAAGCTAATTTTATCAAAAAAATAATCACAACCTATCGTTACTCATCGTTTATTATTACAATAATATTTTTAGAAAAAAACAAACAGTTCAAAAACATGAGATTCATTTTATTAACTTTTATAACGTTATCCTTAATACCTACCCAAAATCTTTTCGCACAAGATCAAGAGAATTCTCAAGGCGAAAAAATTTATTCCGTAGTGGAAGAAATGCCTCGGTTTCCAGGATGTGAAGTGGGCATCATGACAACCGAAGAAAGATATGAATGCGCAGAAAAAAGCATGCTTAATTTCATCTATTCTAATATTGTTTATCCTGATTCTGCCAGAGTCCATGGCACAGAAGGAAGAGTTGTGCTCCAATTTGTAGTCACAAAAAATGGTCAAGTTACTGATCCAACTATCCTCAAAGATATTGGTGATGGCTGTGGTGATGAAGCCCTCCGAGTTTTGAAATTAATGCGAGAACAAAATGTCATCTGGAAGCCAGGCTTAAAAGATGGTCAACCCGTAAGCGTTAAATATACACTACCTATAAAATTCAAAATCCAAGAGTACACTCCGCCTCCACCATTCACAATTCTCAATGGTGATTCTATTTATTTAGAATTGGAAACGGGGATCGAATTTCAAGGCGGTGAAAAGGCTTTAAAAATATTTTTAGCAACTGAAACCATGTATCCTGATAGTGGACTAGATAGCTGTTTGATGGGTAGTATGAAAAGTGATTTAATCATCAAAAAAGATGGTTCAGTTCAATTATTAGAATCAGTTGATTATAGCAATTTAGGCACCGATTTTTTATTCGAAGTAATTAAACTTATTCCTAAAACTGATGGCAAATGGACACCTGCTACTTACGAAGGAAAACCAGTTACCAGCGTCTACCCGATCAGAATAGAATTTAGGCCAACTTCTGAAGGATGCCAGACCGCTGTTGATCAATATGAGGCTACCTTGGTTGAAGTGGAAAAAGCATTAGCGCTACATGACGAAGAAAAATCAGAGGAAGCAATTGCCATGATGAATAAAGCTATTGAAATTGCACCAACAAATACTGAATGGCTTTATTTTCGAGGAGTGATGAATTTAAACTTAAAGAATAATGACTTGGCTTGTGAAGATTTTCAAAGGATTAGAAACATCTTAACTTATCCTTGGTATGAAAAATGGATCGATGTAATTTGCGCCTTTTAACCATTGCAAGAAACTGACAATCAACATTATACATATTAAAAAAAGGTGTTAATCTAAATAGATTAACACCTTTTATTTTTTGTAAAAAGAATTATTTCCATCTTAGAGACTGTTTTGAATTATTATGCCACGGTTTGGCTTGCCTAATTTTTTTATGCGTCATTTTTCACCACATTTCGTTTTTTTCTCGGGCAATAACTAAGGCTATTCCCCTCCAAAAAAGCCTCATTTGGCAAAAAAATACACTATAAAAAATTTTAGCACACATTTCAAAACAGTCTCTTAAAATGACCACGCTCTTCCTCCTTGAGGAATCTCAGAAATTGGAACATCTCCGTTGTATCCAGCAGGAATAGGTAAATAATTTAATACCTCCTCTCCTACTTTTTCAGAAGTAAAAAACCCAATTAAGGTAATTTCTTTGAGTGCAAAAAAGAAAGGTTCCACTTCCTTTTCCTGATCTTTTTCAGCCATGGCTGCTTTTCCAATCTTGGTAATTAAAGCGTCCATTTCTTCAGGTTTCAAACTTGCAAATGTATTGTTATAAGTAGCCTGTGCATCCGCTTCTAGATCGTCTAATCCCTGCTTAAAAGCAGCAATTTTTTCTGGCTTATAAGCTCCATCAAGCATCTCATCTACAAACCTTTCTACCATGACATCTTTCGCCCCAACGATACCTTCGGTAGCTGGTAAAATTCGCTCTGCCGCTTCCCGAACAGTATTCAATTGAGTGTCGGTCATTGCCTTAGGTTTCCAAACATTCGCAGGTGTCTTGGTGTCCGCTTGACAGCCGCCCATCAAAGCAGCAATAGTAGATGCAGATACTGCATAGCCCATCAAAAGAGCTGTATTTTTTATGGCATCTCTACGTTTCATTTTTTCTTATTTTTATAATTTCAACTACTTTATAACTTCACGTAAATGTATTGTTTTTTATTTTTAAAAAACTTATAACAACATATTTACAAGACGAAAGTAATTCAATTTTTTATTAATAAAATAATATTTTATCCAAAAAAAGATCGCATTAAACAAACGTAATTCATCAGTAGTGAATCAACCAACGAATACATTTTACAAATTCTGTTTGTTTAATTCTTTAACTGCATGGTCAGCTGCTCTAGCCGTCAGAGCCATGTAAGTTAATGATGGATTCACACATGAAGCAGAAGTCATACATGCTCCATCCGTCACGAAAACATTCTTAGCAGCATGCACTTGATTAAATCCATTGAGTACGGATGTTTTTGGATCACGTCCCATTCGAGCTGTTCCCATTTCATGGATGCCCAACCCAGGATAACATTCTTCTTCCCACGCATTTACATTTTTGAATCCAGCAGCTTCCAACATTGCCACTCCTTGCTCTCTCATATCTTTTCTCATTTCCCATTCATTTTCTTTCCATTCCACATCCATGGTCAACGTTGGTTGATTCCACTTATCACGAACTTCTTCGTTGAGTGTTACTTTATTTTCATGGTAAGGTAAGCATTCCCCAAAAGCGGTCACTCCCATTCTCCAAGGTCCTGGAGCCAACATATCAATTTTAAAATCCTTTCCAAAGCTTAATTCTTTGACACTTCTAGCCCAATTTGAGCGACTTGCTCCACCTTGATAACCATAACCACGGAGGAAATTTTTAGTTTTAGTTTTGGAAGTTCCTAAGTTTCTAAAGCGAGGAATATAAATTCCATTTGGCCGACGACCTTTGTAATATTTATCATTAAATCCATCAATTTCTCCGCTTGCTCCAGTCTTGAAATGGTGATCCATTACATTGTGCCCAAGTTCTCCACTATCATTTCCCAATCCATTTTCAAATCGTTTTGATTTTGAGTTCATCATGATAAAAGTAGAACCTAAGGCAGAGGCATTTAAAAAAATCACTTTGGCAAAATATTCATAGGTCTCGTTAGTTTCAGCATCAATGACTCTTACTCCTGTAGCTTTGCCTAATTTCTCATCATAAATAATGGCGTTAACAATGGAAAATGGACGCAAAGTCATATTGCCCGTTTTCTCTGCTGCGGGCAAAGTAGAAGCATTACTTGAAAAATATCCACCATAGGGACATCCTCTCATACATCGATTTCTAAACTGACAGCCACCTCGTCCATTATGACTTGGAGTAGTAATGTGAGCGGTTCTACCAATCGTCAAAATCCGATCATCAAAATTTTTAGCAATCCTTTCCCTTACGTGTTTTTCCACAACATTCAATTCCATTGGTGGCAAAAATTGACCATCTGGTAAATGGGATAAACCCTCTTTTTGACCACTAATCCCTGCATATTTTTCCACGTAATCATACCACGGTTCAATATCTTTATATCGAATGGGCCAATCGACACTAATTCCTTCTTTTTTATTGGCTTCAAAATCTAGCTCACTCCAACGATAACTTTGACGCCCCCAAACGAGGGATCGTCCTCCCACCTGGTAGCCCCTCATCCAATCAAATCGTTTTACTTCGGTATAAGGATTATCGATATCATCAACGAACCAATGCTTACGAGAAGGAGTCGTGGTGTAACCACTTCGACTCTGTTTAGCTTGTCGTTCTAGTTCTTTTTCTGTGATTTGATTTCGATTAGGTAAATCCCAATCATCCAAATGCATGGTAGGATAATCTACCACGTGTTTCACATCTCTACCTCTTTCTAGAACTAGAGTTTTTAGTCCTTTTTCGGTAAGCTCTTTTGCCGCCCAACCGCCACTAATACCTGAACCGACAACTATTGCATCATAGGTATTTTCCTTCTTGGATCTTAAATTTAAATTCATTCGAGTCTATAGTTTTGATTTTACAATGATTGATAAAATTAGCAAAAAAAAGAAAATACTTAGTGTAAATTGGACAACATATGAAAAGAAAAAATTTATGTGGAATATTTAAGAAAAAATCAAAATTTAATTTTTACCGAATCAACTAAAATGACTACCTTTTACTGAACAAAAATTTAGCATGAAAAAAATACTCGCTCATTATCCTTCTGTTTATTATCAGGTCTTATTGTTATTTGTATTAAGTGAAATAGTTTTTTCCTGTTGCTCATTTAATCTATCACCTCTTTACGATCTGTTAAATATTTCAGCTCCAAATAATTATAAACCTTTGGCTATCATCACATTATACATTGTAGCTGGAATTATAGTCGATAAAATTAGAGATTTTAGAAAAGGAATTTTTCTAGCAACCATTCTTTATGTAATAGGATTTTTATTTACCGCATTTGGATTTGAATCGTTTCAATTTTTATATCTTATTGGAGGAATTGTATGTAATCTCGCACATTGTATTTTTGTAATCCTTTGTATTTTTCATGTTGGATTATTATTTCCCGTAGCAAATGATTGGAAAGATATGGGCTTTATGCTACTACTGCTTTTTCCTTTTTTATTGGAAATTGTATCAAACGTAGCTAAAAATTCTATCAGCCATGCTAGTAACTTCATACCTGATGATACACTTTTAATATTCTTCTTTTCCACGATCATAGGTCTGATTTTTTATTGTTTAAATAAATTTAAAGACCTAGGTTTTAAAATTGAGATTTTAGAAGAGGAAGATACAGAGGATGAATTGAAGGAAGAAAAGATGGTTCGAAACGTTATGATTGGGTGTGTTCTCATAGCTTTGACTTTTTCATTTATCACTAAAAAAATACCTTCTTTAATCAATCTTCAACCATATGTAAATGACTTTATTTACTTCAGCAACAGGATGTCGCTGATTAAATTTTTTGTATTTGGCTTTAGTTTTTTCATCTTTTGGTTTGCCTACTTTAGATCTTCAAAATATCAAAGTAGACACTCACAGAAAATCATAGCGATTTCTCTGTTATTACTAGCAATTGGTGGATTAGAGTATTTTGTTGCAGCAAGAGAAAGTGGGTTATTTGAATTACCATGTCATTTAATATTTTATTTAATCTTGACTCCTATGCTACTTTCAGTTATGACTCATATTAATTTAGATAAGAATATTGGACTTTGGTTAGGGGTCTTTTTTGCCATGCCTTTTGTAGTAGATCAATTCAATAAATTTTTATATTCTCAAAAAACGATTAATGGGGCATTACCCTACATTGCTGTTTTACTTCTAGTATTATTTCTTTTATTGTTTACGGGAAAGCGGAAGTTTTTAGAAAAGGAGTTAGCCTTAAATGAGCCCAATCGTGAAGAAGATGAAGGTGAAGAAGGGGTTGATATTTTAGAACATTTTATTGATAAATAAATATTTGAAGAATGGCAGAAATACCAATTTTAAGTCAAAAGTAAAGGTTCCAGTTTGAAAAAAATATCTGAAAAAAGTCAATAATCACAAATTTAGTTTTTTTAAAATTTACCTAGCAACGATTATTTTTTTAGTCTTAAAACCAAAGTCTGTAAAAACAGTAACAAAATATTCGCCCACAGGTAATTCATCAACTTCTACTTTTATCGTATGTCTTCCAGCATCATATGACTGGTTAGAAACTGATTTAAGCTCTCTACCTAGCACATCAAATAACAATACATTTACATCAGATGATTCTTTTAAAATCAATTCAAAAACTCCAGTATTATTGATGGGATTAATCCTTGGCCCAGTAAACGAAAACTGAGTATTAATTGAAATTATTTCTTCCTCTTCAAATATATTTAGGAACGCAGCATAGACCATAATTTGTCCATCATTGGTTCGACCATCTCCCCAAAATGGAATGGTGTATTTTCCTGCAGTAATAATTTGATTGTATTCCCCTGGACCGATTCCAACATTGGATTCAGCAATTTGACTAAAATCACTTGCAAGAGAAGTCACATTTTTTTGCTCAAAAGTCACTCCTCCATCCTCAGAATATCCCATATAATAATTGGTATTATTCGTTCCTCCATTATCTCTCTGATCATACCAACTGACAAAAACAACTCCGTCTTGATTGACTGTAATACTTGAATAAAACTGTTGAATTTCATCATCAGAATCATCATTGACCACGATGGGAGTTGTCCACGAATCACCTCCATCTTCTGATTTTGACAAATAAATATCTAAACCTTCCGACACTTTGGAATCCACTCCAAAAGCTGTCCAAGTCATATAAATTTTGGCAGCATCAGATGGATCTACCACAATATGAGGACATGGATAAATTCGATTATCCTCTATCCCTTCAATAGAAACTTCCCCCGAAAATAATTTTGGAAAAGCAATGTTATAAATTTTTTGTTCGGTAGAAAAAGTAGCTCCACCATCGGTGGATTTCGTCATATAAATTCCATAATCAGCCCCTCCTGCATCTGCAAAAAACGAGGCATAAACAGTCCCATCTATCCCGACATCAATACTTGCAAATTGAGTCAAAGCATAATTTTGTGTAGAAATAATGATCGCCTCTTCGAAAAAATCATTGCCTGGCAATCGCCTTTTCACTTTCATATTATAAGTACCAGTCATCGTTTCGATATCTACATAAGCCAAGTAAATATTTCCTGAATAATCACTGGTAGAAGAATGATCTGACGCCATCCATTGTTTATCCACGGCATGTTCTAAATCTCCTAAATTGATAAAATTCGTAAAAGAATCCAGCTCGATAGCATTTTCCGTGATTTCCCAATTGGCTCCATTATTTATGGATTTAGCGAGATACATTCCCCACTTACCTATCTGATCAACCGCATTTATAGTTAACAATATCCACGTAAAGTAAACATTTCCATTTTCATCAAAAGCAAGCATGGGGTCACCTCCTCCTATGACTGACTCATTGGGAATCATTCCTTCAAAAGGACTTTTTGCCCAAGTCGTTCCAAAATCGTTGGTATAATAAATCGAAAATTTCAAAGCAGGAGAACTTCCAGTAGTAGAAATATTCATCGCTCCAACTACAATATTGGAAGAATCAAATGGATTGACTGCAGCATGAATCTCGAACTCAGATTGGCCAGCTTCACCAATTCGAACATCATCATCAGTTCTACTTTGAGCAGCAGTTTGATTAGAATTTGAATTTGTAACTATATTGTTATAATCACTATTTTGATCCAAAATATGAGGGAGTATTTTTTCTAACAAATCAAATTTCTCACAAAAAATAGGACTTCCATCAGGATGAGTGGGAAGCTTGATTTCTGTTTTTTGAGAAAAAAGAATTGGAGAAAAAACAAAAAAGGAGATGGAAAAAAGGAGGAATTTAATCTTCATGGTGGATGTTTATTTTGAGAGCATATTTAAATTTCATCCTTTGGGCTGAAATTTAAACATGCTCTGCCTTCAAAATAGGGAAATCGGTTAATTTTAAAACTGGCAAAACTGATTTTAATTGTCGGCCAAAAGTTCATTAACTACTTTTCGAACTCCAGTAGTTGCCACTTCGGCAATGGTGATTAAGTTCTCTGCTATTTGCATTTCATAATTCAAAGATGGTCTTGGATCAACATAAATTATGGGAGCTGATCTTGGAGCGATCCCTACCAAACCTGCAGCAGGATAAACTAGCATCGAGGTAACAACTACCAAAATAATATCTGACTGACTCACTACTTCGGCCGCTTTTTGTAACATCGGAACCTCTTCACCAAACCAAACAATGTGAGGTCGCAATTGATGCCCTTCTTCACACAAGTCTCCTTCAAGCAAATCCTTCCGCCAATCGTAAATCAAACTTTCATTTCCCAAACTTCGCACTTTTGTCAACTCTCCATGCAAATGAATAATCTGGGAACTCCCCGCTCGCTCATGCAAATCATCAACATTTTGGGTAATAATATGTACATCAAATTTTTCTTCCAACTCAACTAAAGCTTCATGTCCCGCATTGGGATTTACTTCCAAAAGTCGAGCTCGTCGTTGGTTATAAAAATCAATGACAAGCGCTCTATTTTTATTCCACCCTTGAGGAGATGCTACTTCCATCACATCATGACCTTCCCAAAATCCTCCAGAATCTCGAAAAGTATTAATCCCACTTTCTGCTGAAATTCCTGCTCCGGTCAGGACTGTTATTCTTTTTTTTGACATAGTTTTATTTTTCTAAAAGTTATTTTTCACTCGCAAGTCATTGAATGCTCTTCCAATATTTTCGATTAAATCTGACGCAATTAATGACTCTTGACTAATCGTTTCACCTAAGGCAACATCACCAGCAAGTCCATGCAAAAATACACCTAAAATACTGGCTTCCAAGGAATTATATCTTTGAGATAATAATGATGTTAACATTCCAGTCAAGACATCTCCACTTCCTGCGGTGGCCATCCCTGCATTTCCGGTAGCGTTAAAAAAGCATTTACCATCAGGTGTACTGAGGCAAGTATGTGCACCTTTGAGCACAATATAAATATTATATTTTTTGGAAAAGTTCCGCTGTAAGTCATTTCGTTGAAAGTTGTTTTCCGTTTTACCAAATAGGCGTTCGAACTCTTTTGGATGCGGCGTAAGTATACTGTTATGAGGAATTAACTCTAACCAATTTTTATGCTCTGCAATCAAATTTAAGGCGTCGGCATCGATGACAATTGGCGTTTTTATTTTTTCTAAAAAATCTTTTATTGCTTCTGCGGTGATGGTTTCAGTTCCTAATCCTGGGCCAATTCCTACGGTTTGGTATTTTTTTAATTCTTTAATTTCGGAAAAAAACAAATCATTCCCATCAATACTCACCATGGCTTCGGGAACCGAAGTTTGTAATATTTCATAGGCGCATTTTGGTGCATGGATGGAAACTAAACCTGCTCCAGTTCGAAGTGCAGCCTTGGTCGCCAAGATAGCTGCGCCTACTTTTCCATAACTTCCGGCAATGATTAAGGCATGACCAAATGTTCCTTTGTGGGCGTATTTTTTCCTTTTTTTCAAAAATCCTTGAACGTCTTTTTTTTCCAAATAAAAAAAATCTGTAGTTGTTTGATCTAAAAAATCAGCATGCAAACCAATAGAAGCAAATGACCACTCTCCTACTCGATTTTCATTTTCTGGAAAAAGAAAGGCCAATTTCGGAGCTTGAAAACTAAAAGTAAAATTTGCTTGAATGGAGATTCCTTCGGTGGGTTGATCGGCAAAAACTCCTGAGGGAATATCAACTGAAATGATGGTTTGAGTTTGTTGATTAAGATATTCTAAAAGTTCTCCCCAGTATCCTTCCACCGGTCGATTTAACCCTGAACCAAAAATGGCATCAATTAAAATTCCTTCCCTTTTTAACTTTGGAAATGTATTGTTTTTTTCCAAGTGATTTATCACGATATTTTGGAAAGGTGGAAGTCGTTTTAAATTTTTGGAAAAATCATCAGAGAGTGAATTCCCTATTTTACAAATATAAATCTCTACTTCGTAAAAATGCTCTTGTAAAATTCTAGCGATGGCTAATCCATCTCCACCATTATTTCCTTGTCCACAAAAAATAGAAATTGGGCTAGAGGTATTAGGAAATTTTTCTACAAACCAATTGACAAAGGTTCGACTAGCACGTTCCATCAAGTCGATAGAGGAGATCGGTTCTTGCTGAATCGTAAAATTATCCCATTCTCGGATTTGGCTAGCGGATAGAATTTTCATTTTTTCAAAAATTATTGATTGATTTACTTTTTGCTTCTCTTGGATAACGGGTTCTAGATGATTTCATTTGGTTATTGAGTTATTGGTTATTGAGTTATTAGTCGTACAATTTATTGAAGCATCATTTTGGAAATAAAATAATAAC
Source organism: uncultured Saprospiraceae bacterium (assembly GCA_964352225.1). Lineage (GTDB taxonomy): Bacteria > Bacteroidota > Bacteroidia > Chitinophagales > Saprospiraceae > CAJQQY01. The sequence continues at coordinate 12,339 of CAYGRM010000113.1, forward strand.
TATTTATCCATGACCAAATGAATTCATTTAGAACCTGATAACGACAAATTAAAATATGCTTAATTTACAAGAAAATTTTTGATTGTTTTTCATTTCGTAAATTGTGTTTTTATTTTTTCAAAAAAAACAGTGAGATGCAAGATCAATTTTTCAAAGGTCTAAAAGTTATTGAATTAGCGAGTGTTTTAGCTGGCCCAGCGGTCGGAATGTTCTTTTCAGAATTAGGCGCAGAAGTTATCAAAATCGAAAATAAAAGTACCGGAGGAGATGTCACCCGAAAGTGGAAATTGCCAACTGAAGACAAAACGGCATTTCACTCCGCCTACTATTGCAGCGTAAATTGGCAAAAACGTATCTTATTTAAAAATTTACACGAGGAATCAGATCGAGCTGAAGTGCTGGATTTGATTCGAACGGCGGATATCGTCATAAGTAATTTTAAACCCGCTTCCGCGCGCAAAATGGAAATGGATTACGAGTCGCTTCGCACTATCAATAATCAACTCATTTATGCTGAATTGACTTCGTATGGAAAACAAGATGCAACACCTGCATTTGATATTGTGATGCAAGCGGAAGCTGGGTTTTTATATATGTGTGGCGAGCCTGATCGAAATCCCGTGAGGATGCCGGTGGCATTGATTGACTTGTTGGCAGCACATCAATTAAAGGAAGGAATTTTAATTGCCCTATTGAAAAAAATGAGGACGGGCGAAGGTAGTTTCGTAACTACATCTTTGCTGGAATCAGCCGTAGCATCCCTAGCCAATCAAGCGACTAATTGGTTGATGGGAAATACCATTCCTCAACGTATGGGAAGTCAACACCCTAATATTGCACCTTATGGAGACGTTTTTTTGACAAAAGATAATTTGCCAATTGTGCTTGCGGTGGGAACTGAAAAACAGTTCCAATTGCTTTGCAAAGTTTTGAATATTGATTTTTTAAAAAATGATAACCGATTCAAAATCAACACTTTACGAGTAAAAAACCGAAAAGCACTAGCTGATGAATTGGCAAAAGCTATGATACTTTTTGATCGACAACCACTTTTAGATTTATTGAAAAAAGAAGGAGTGCCGGCTGGAAGTATTCGAAATATGAAAGAAGTTTTTGAAATGAAACAAGCCAAGGATATGATTTTAGAAGAAACATTGGAAGATGGTTCAGAAACAAAAAGAGTTAAGACAATTGCTTTTAGTATTTCCTAAAAACACCTTGTTTTGGTTCTTATAATTAGACTTAATTTTTTAATTTTAGAGATATGAAAAACAAACACTACTCCTTATTAATTGGATTATTTTTGATGATCTTTCCACAGTTAACTCAAGCAACACATATTGTTGGTGGTGAAATGAATTATCGATGTTTGGGAAATGATCAATATGAGATTCAATTGACCATCTTTAGAGATTGTGATACTGGAGTTCCAGATTTTGATGATCCAGCTTCTATTGGTGTTTTCGCCTTTGATGCTGTTTCCAATACTTATTTTTTAGATACTGGAGTTGGGCAATTTGGGCAATTATTAATTCCTAAGATGAATGATGATACCCTTAATCCAGTTTTAAGTGATCCTTGTAAAGTCGTTCCACCAAATGTTTGTGTCAATACTTCAACTTATACAGATACGATCTCTTTACCTTTTCGGCCAGGAGGATATACTTTAGCTTACCAACGTTGTTGCCGTAATCAATCTATTTTAAATATTATTGATCCTTTAGATACAGGAGCTACTTATCCTATCGAAATTTCTGAAACTGCCCTGCTTGAATGTAATAGTAATGCTGTATTTAATGAGTGGCCTCCAATTTATATTTGTGTCAATGATCCGATTGATTTTGATCATGCGGCAACAGATATTGATGGGGATTCATTGGTCTATAAACTATGTACTCCGTTTGAGGGAGCGACTCCTGATTTCCCCATGCCTCAACCTCCTAATCCACCTCCATTTGATGAAGTGACTTGGATTGATCCTCCATATAATTTAAATAATGTGATGGGTGGAGTGCCTTTGGCAATTGATTCTGAGACCGGTTTTTTGACTGGTATCCCAAATACAATTGGACAATTTGTAGTTGGAATATGTGTAGAAGAATATCGAGATGGAAATTTAATTTCTACTACGCGTCGAGACTTTCAATATAATGTAGGAGTTTGTGGTGAGTTTGTTTCTTCTTTCTTTGTACCAGAAGTTAGCTGCGAAGGTTTAGAAGTTGTTTTTGATGACCAAAGTGTCAATGATATAAGCAGTAGTCCATTAGATTATAACTGGACATTTAATGATCCAGGCAATCCAGGAGCCGGTTCGACACTTTCAGATCCTGTTTTTATTTACTCTGATACAGGGACCTATACAGTAGAATTAGCCATTGAAGCTATTGTCAATGGATCATTCGTTTGTACAGATACTTCATATGCTACTTTCTCGATTTATGAGCCTTCCTTATTTCCTGAGTTTACCGCCTCCGTGGTTGATTGTAACGACCCTATCAATATTGATTTTTTCAATAATTCGACTGATACCGTTTTTAATTTGACTGGCTGGGAATGGATTGTTAACAACACAGCTTTTTCCAATAGTGAAAATCCACCAACCTTTATTTCAACAAATAATGAACAAGAATTTGAAATACTACTCGTCATTACCAATGAAAAAGGCTGTCAAGATAGTATCACTCAAGTAATTAGCACCGGGATTGATTTAGAATATTCCAATAATGTCGCCACTTGCGAACCTTCTTCTACTTTTGAAATAGAAGTTGATGTACTAGGAAGTCCAACTATAACCTCTTGGACATGGGAGCCAGCTGCAGCAATTATTTCAGGGGGAAATACTAGTTCGCCAATTGTCGATTTGATGATAACAGATACTTATTATTTCTCAGTTGAGTATGATGATGGGTGTATTTTTGAAGATTCCATTATAGTAAATAATGGAGGTATCGATCTTGGATTAAATATTTCCGCTACTCCTGATACACTTAATCAAGGGCAAACTTCTCAACTCGAAGTAACTGGAAATAATTTGGATACATACGATTGGGAACCTACGGGTAGTTTGGATGATCCCACTATTTTCAATCCAGTTGCCTCTCCCCAAGTTTCTACAGAATACACTACCATTGTTACCGATGTGAATGGATGCGTCGATACTATTTCTATTTTGGTAGTGGTGCTAAATACAATTTGCGAAGAGCCTTATTTGTTTATGCCAAATGCTTTTACGCCCAATGGCGATAACGAAAATGATGTACTTTTTGTCGAAGGAAATGTGATTGATGAAATGTACTTAGCGATCTATAATCGTTGGGGGGAAAAGGTTTTTGAATCAAATGACAAATCAATTGGTTGGGATGGAAGGTATAAAAATGAACTTCTCGAACCTGATGTGTATGGTTATTATTTGAGGATTAACTGTGTAAATGGAGAAGAGTATTTTAAGAAGGGAAACATTAATTTAATTAGGTGATCAGTATTCAGTATTCAGTAGGCAGTCTGCCTACTGAATACTGCTTACTGCTTACTGCTTACTGCTTACTGAATAGTTATCACCTCAAACGCCGCTCGCTCTGGCGAAAACATCGCTGCATCTTCATTCAAAGCCATCAAGTAATATTCTACTTTGGAAGTTTTAGGAATTATAACACTATACGTTCCATCACCTGCTTCAGTATCTCCATTCGATGCTTTATCTTCAATTGCCACCCGTGTAAATGTTCCAAATCCTTTATCTCGATAGTAGACAAATGCTTTATGAGTACCTTCAATCTTAGCGGTAATAACAGTATCATCAGTTCCTACACTATGTTTAACCTCGGTAATTTTTGGAGGCGTTTTTTGTAAAAGTGGATGTGCTTCGAGATATTTTGTTCGAGCTGACATGAGTTCGGTGATTCCTACGATTGGAGTTTTTCCAGCCTTGGTGGTAGTTGTCAAATTATTTTTAAAATCTTCGTAAGCGTATAATTTATTAGTGTCATTATTCACATAAAAATCAATCGTCGCTTGAATAGCCTTTGCTCTTTTTTCATACTCACCATTACTAAAATTCTCATTTAAGATAGTTCTGATATGTGCGATGTACATTTTTCGATATAAACTATTTTGCAATAATTTACTAATCAATGGACGAGTATCATTTTTAAAATTGGTCAGCACACTCATAGTTTGCATATCCTCTACCGTTAAAACAGTCTTGTCGTCCAAAAATCGGAAGCCTCCAAAATTCATATTCATGTCCCATGGAATCGTATTGAATCGCCCTGTGCTATCTTTATAAATATAAAAATTATGACAAAGACGTCCTGTGTAACTATCCAAATTAACCAAAACATTATTATAAGCCAACATCCACAAAGCTCGATCTACATTTAAGACTTCTTCAATATCATCTGGCTTAGTCTCCAATGTTTGAACTAAATCGATTAAGTCTTTCCAACCATCTTTTGACTTCATCTCATAAAATTCATAATAACAAACGGAGTCTTGACCTAAGTAATTTAACGAGCCATTATGACCTCGCATACATCCTTTTTGGGTTTTTCCATGCCAATTTGGATCGCACTTGATGAGGGTTCCATTGTCAGTTCCAAAGTTCTCTTTTAGGAATTTTTCATCAACTGATTCTGTGCTATTGTATAATCCTAACAATTGATCATTGACATAGAGTCTAACATAATTTGCCTTAGGGGCAGGCATATATTTACTCGCAATTTCATAGGCTAAAACTTCTCGAAGAAAACTAGGATCACGAAATACGTTGGATAATTTTAATGAGGTATATCCACCTGGAAGAAGTTGTTCTTTATTGACATAATCCACTTTAATATTAAACGGTAATTTGGAAGACCCCGTTTTTCGAACATTATAATAAGAACTATTTCCCTTGTGCCGAACTCCAACAGAATCATATTTAACTCCATCAATCACAACTGAAGCTTTTAACCTTTTATCTTCTCCTTCCTCTTTGTAATGGTCCAGTATTTTGGCCCAATTATCTTGTTTGAAGGTCAACTTTATATCTTTAACACTTTCTAGATTGTATAAATCTTGAGCGTGAAAAAAAGTGGTGAATGACAATAAAACTAAAGTGAATAAAATTTTTCTCATGTTAATTAGTTTGATAAAAATACCTAAAGCCTTGATAATCAATAAATAAGTTTCTAGTAGCATTAAAGGAA
>CAYGRM010000114.1:0-17480 GCA_964352225.1 uncultured Saprospiraceae bacterium
ATATCTTTTTAATCATTTAGTTTAAAAAAATCAATGTAAGTCGACAAGTCTTTATCTCCTCTTCCTGAAAGATTTACCACTACCACTTCATCCTTTTCAAAAGTCATTTTTTCCAAAACTGCAAATGCATGAGCAGTTTCCAAAGCAGGAATGATACCTTCCATTTTTGCTAAAAACCGAGCAGCATGCAATGCTTCTTCATCTGTTGCTCCAAACACTTCTGCCCTACCCGAACGAATCAAATGTGAATGCATTGGCCCAATTCCAGGGTAATCCAAACCAGCAGAAATCGAATAGGGTTCTTCCACTTGACCATCTTCCGTTTGCATCAAAAGGGTTCGGCTTCCATGCAACACACCTTTCGTTCCAAGTACACTTGTCGCTGCAGATTTTCCAGTATCATTTCCCAAACCAGAAGCTTCAACTGCAACTAATTTCACTTCTTCATTTTCTAAATAATGATAAAATGCTCCCGCAGCGTTGCTACCTCCTCCGACGCAAGCGATGATGGTATCAGGGTTTTCATTTCCCGTTTGTTCTTTTAATTGCCATTTCATTTCTTCGCTAATTACGGATTGGAAACGAGCCACCATATCAGGATACGGATGTGGGCCAACGACTGAACCAATAATATAATGAGTGTCATTTGGATGGTTAATCCAATCTCGAATGGCTTCGTTCGTAGCATCTTTTAAGGTACGGCTTCCGCTTTTTGCAGGGACAACTTTTGCACCTAACATTCTCATTCGAGCAACATTGGGTGCTTGCCTTTCGATGTCTACTTCCCCCATAAAAACGATACATTCTAACCCTGCTAAGGCACAAACTGTTGCAGTCGCTACACCATGTTGTCCTGCGCCAGTTTCGGCGATGATTCGATGTTTACCCAAGCGTTTTGCCAATAAAATTTGACCGATGGTATTGTTGATTTTATGAGCGCCGGTGTGATTTAAATCTTCTCGTTTCAGATAGATTTTTGCACCATAATGATCTGATAATTTTTTAGCAAAATATAAAGGCGAAGGTCGTCCTACATAGTCTTTTAGCAAGGCTCTAAATTCTTTTTGGAATTCAGGTTCGTACATAATTTCCAAATATTGTTTTCTCAAATTTTCGACGTTTGAGTACAACATTTCTGGAATAAATGCGCCGCCAAATTCTCCATAAAATCCTTGCTCATCGACGTTGTATTTCTTCTGATCAATATTAGTTTCTAACATCTTCTATAAATTTTTTTAATAACGAAATATCTTTTAATGCGGGTTTTATTTCAAAACCACTATTTAAATCAATGGCATATAACTGATTGATTCTCAAACCCTTAAGCATATCACTATGGGTGTCATTTATTCCTCCGCTGAGAAAAAAAGGAGTTTCACCTTGGTAATTTTTTAGTACTTTCCAATCGAAAGTATAGCCGTTTCCACCTGGTAATTTCCCTTTAGTATCAAATAAAAAGAAGTCACAATATGGTTCGTATTCTTTGGTTTTGGAAAAATCAAAATTGTCATCTACTGAAAAGGCTTTGATAATTTTGAAGTTTTTTTCTTTTAATTTTTGGCAAAACTCTGGAGTTTCTGAACCATGTAATTGTATTGTTGCAAAATCATATTGGTGGCTTTTTTTCAAAATAAAATCTTGAGATTCATTCACAAAAACACCTATTTTTTCTTTGCCTTGAAAATCTAATTTTGGTAATTCTTTTTCGACAAATCGTTTTGATTTTTTGTAAAAAATTAAACCGACATAATCTATTGGTAAATCGAGGAGTTCCTGCAAATTTTCAGGGTCTCGCATGCCACAGACTTTTATTTTCATTTTAAACTTTTACGTGGTGGTCTGCTTTAGCTGACCTTGAAATTATTATACTTTGGGTATTTTTTTTAGGTCAGCTAAAGCAGACCTCTACGTGCTAATTTGCAGCTACTAAAAGAGCATTTATTTCTTCAATGAAATGTTTGCAAGCCAACCCTGGATCTTCCGTTTTCATAAAGTTTTCTCCAATCAAAAAACCTTGAAATCCAGCCTCAATTAATCGAACGACCGAACGAGCATTTGAAATTCCACTCTCAGATATTTTCACAAAATCATCTGGGATTTTATCAAACAAATCTAACGAAGTTTGAATGTTTACACCAAAAGTTTCCAAGTCACGATTGTTAACTCCAATGATGTCGATACATTCATGTAATTTTTCTAATTGCTTTTCAGAATGAATTTCCATCAATACCTCTAGACCTAAACTTTTTGCTTTTTGAGCAAGTTGAGCGACTTCATTTTTATCTAAACATTCCGCAATTAATAGGATCACATCTGCGCCCATTGCCTTTGCCTCGTACAATTGATATTCGTCGATGATAAAGTCTTTTCGCAAAATGGGAACTTCTACTTTTTGTCTAGCATGGACTAAATCTGCATTGCTTCCGCCAAAGAATTTTTCATCAGTCAAAACTGAAATCCCTGCCACTCCCGCTGCTGCATATTTGGAAACAATGGCTTCTACGTCTGCTACTCCCGTATGTATGACCCCCTTAGAAGGAGATTGTTTTTTAAACTCCGAAATAATTCCAAAAGTCCCTTTTTGTAGATTGTTTTTTAGGGAAAAAACTTCGCGCGACATATACATACTATCCTCCAAGGCGGAGATCGGAAGTGATCTTTTGCGCTCTTCTACGATGATACGTGTGTTGTTTGTTATTTTTTCTAAAATATTCATGATCAATTAGTTACGTAATACGACTTTCCAAGTCGTTAACCGTTAGACGAATCTCCAGATTCGCTTGAAAATAAATGCTGATGATACTTAACAACGAATCTGGAGATTCGTTGAATGTGGAACGACTTGGAAAGTCATTTTACTTAATTTAAAATTAATTTAAATTGATTTAAAGCTTTTCCACCGATCAAAGATTCGTGAGCTTCTGCTATGCAATCTTCGATACTACTTTCTGGTTTTAAACAATGAATAGCAATTCCAGCATTGGTACTCACCACATCATTTTGAGGAGCAGTTCCACTTCCAGAAAGGACATCCATAAAGATTTTTGCTGAAGAAGGAACATCTCCTCCGCCATGCAAATCAGTTTGGAGTAAAGTCTTTTTCCCAATGTCGCTTGGCTGAATTAGTCGTTCAGTATCATTTTGTCTTAACTTAAATGGAGCAGTCAAGGAAACCTCATCGTAACCATCCATCGAGTAAACAATGGTTGCATCACGATCAGTTGTTTGGAAAATATATTGATACAATCTGGCTAATTCTAAGTTAAAAACACCAAGCAAAGATTTCGAAGGTTGTGCTGGATTCACCAATGGCCCCAACATATTGAAAAAAGTTTTGACACCTAATTGTTTTCGAACTGGAGCCACCGCTTTCATCGCTGGATGAAATAAAGGTGCATGCAAAAAACAAATATTTGCAGCATCCAATTGCTTTTTTAAGACATCGGTATCATTCGTAAATTGATAACCTAAATGCTCTAAAACATTTGATGAACCACATGAAGATGAAACACCATAGTTTCCATGCTTGGTTACTTTGTAACCAGCTCCCGCCACCACTACGGAGGACAAAGTAGAAATATTAAAGGTGTTTTTTCCATCTCCTCCAGTTCCTACAATATCAATACTTTCCATTCCTTCCAAATCAAATGGTCGGCACAATTCCAACAAAGCATCTCGAAATCCTAACAATTCATTTACGGAAATGGATCGCATCAAATACACGCTAATAAAAGCGGCAATCTGAGCTTCATTATATTCACCATTTGAGATATTGACCAACACTTTTTTGGCTTCATCTCTATCAAGTTCTTTATGTTCAAAAAGTCTAGTGAGTATATGTTTCATTCGTAGATTTTTTTTCTTCTTTTAGGTTTTTAGAATGATTGATAAAATTACGTAGCATAGTTTTCCCATCTGGAGTCATGATTGATTCTGGATGAAACTGAACCCCACGAACATTGTATTCTTTATGACTCATTGCCATCACGATGCCTTTTTTATCAATGGCAGTTACTTCCAAACAGTCAGGTAGATTTTCTTTTTTTACTACCCAAGAATGATAGCGACCTGCCTCAAATGCGGTTGGGACATCTTTGAAAATTGGTTCCTCATCTTCCGTTTTTATAATCAAAGTTTGGACACCGTGATATACTTTTTCCAAGTTGGCTAACTCTCCACCAAAGCTCTCTCCTATCGCTTGCATTCCAAGACAAACGCCAAAAATATTTTTGGAAGAGGCATATTTTTTAATCACCTCCATTAAAATTCCTGCGTCTTTTGGGACACCTGGGCCTGGAGATAAAATGATCGTATCATAATTTCCAACATCTTCCAAACTGATTTGATCGTTTCGATAAACATCAATTTTGCCATTAATGATTTCTTCCAAATATTGGACTAAGTTGTAAGTAAAAGAGTCGTAATTGTCTAACATCAATATTTTCATAATTCATTTTTTCGTTTTACGTTGGACGTTAAACGTTTTACGTTCCCTCGTGAAACGTCCAACGTTAAACGTTTAACGATTTTATAATTCTTCTGCTTTTTTAAGTGCTTGTTTCAGCGCTCCTAATTTATTATTCACTTCTTGCAACTCATGTTCTTCGTTGCTTTGCGAAACGATCCCTGCACCTGCTTGATAGTAAAGCGTATTATTTTTACTTAAAAAAGAACGGATGGTAATCGCATGATTTAAGTCACCATTGAATCCCACAAAGCCAATCATTCCACCATAAAAAGAACGGTTTTGATTTTCGTATTCACCAATTAATTGGATGGCTTTATATTTTGGAGCACCTGATAAAGTTCCCGCTGGGAAAGTATCTCCAAGCACTTTGATCGGATTATACCCTTCTGGTAATTTCCCTTCCACTTTCGAAACCAAATGAATGACGTGACTAAAATATTGAATTTCCATCAGCTCACTTACTTTCACTTTGGTACAATGTCGACTCAAATCATTTCGAGCTAAATCGACCAACATCATATGTTCTGCGTTCTCTTTTGGATCACGTAAAAGTAATTGCGCTTGTGCTCGATCTTCTTCGTCATTGCCGGTTCGTTTGTAAGTTCCTGCAATAGGATTTACGCTGGCAACATCTTGCTTGATGACCATTTGAGCTTCTGGAGAAGAACCAAATATTTTATAATTTCCGTAATCAAAAAAGAAAAGATATGGAGAAGGATTGATGGAGCGAAGAATACGATAAACATTAAATTCATCGCCTGAAAATTTCTGTTGGAATTGTCGAGAAAGAACGATTTGGAAAACATCTCCAACTTGACAATGCTCTTTTCCTTTGGCAACCATACCTCTAAATTCATCATCAGTAATATTGGAAGTTTCTTCGCCTTCTGTTTTGAATTGGTATTTTCCAAAGGTCTGATAGCTTAGTAAATTTTCAATTTTTTCAATTTCAGAATTAGCTCCTGGAGGAATATTTTCTAAAATAAATAACTCATCGTTGAAGTGATTGATGGCGATGATGTATCGAAATAATTTATAATTCACCTCTGGGATATCCATTTTTCTTTTGGAATCATCGAAAGTCATCGAGTCAAAATATTGAACTGCTTCGAATGACATATATCCAAAAAATCCATTGATGCCTTTGTAATTTTCAGGTGTCTCAATGTCGAATTGATTCATGAAATAATTTAATCGAGCAGGTACTTCTTCATTTGCCGAAATATTTTCAGTTCCAGTTTTGCCATCAACACTTAACGTCTCGATCTTTTTCCCAGTTACTTCAAAGCTCGCAATGGGTTCCATGCAGATGAACGAAAAACAGTTTTCTGCACTTCTAAAATCGGTACTTTCCAAAAGCAATGAACTTTCAAAGTGATCTCTAATTTTCATATAAATACTCACCGGAGTTGTGGTATCTGCTAGAAACCTTTTAGCAATTGACTGTAATTCTATTTTTTGTACTTGTTGAGTTAACATTGAATTTGATTTAAACCCCTGTCCCCTATGGGGGAACGTAAATGGGAAATGAATTTTAAAAAAGTGATCTAATACAATACCTCGATAAAAAAGATGAAATTTTAATTTTAAATGAAATCTATTTATATCGTTCCCCTTTCCATACGGACACGTTCTGTGTACGGGACAGGGGCAAAAAAAAAGTGTCTAACCGAGTAAACGGTTAGACACTTTTTTCGTTGCAAAATAAACGTAATAGAAGCGACTTAACTTACTCAGGTTGAGAGTTTGTGAAGTGCCACCACCAAGATTTAGTATTTACGTTTAAATGAAACATTTGTTATTTTTTGTGGCCTAAAGGTATGTTTCTTTTTTATAAAAAAGCAAATAGATTTTAAATTAAATATCATATTTAATTTTTTATATTTGACCCTCACCTCAAAAACCCTACATAAAATACTGACTATCAATGATTTAAATATTCAAAAATAATCAACCAATATTGTTTCTCGTTCAACCCTTTTTATTCCAATTGTCCTCTTCAATGCAAAATTCTATGATTCCGTTTCCTTTTTTGTTTTGGATTTCGTCATCACTTTGGAATTATATTAAATGAAAAATTGAGTTTAATTTTTTTTTCCTAAATTCATTCTTAAAAAACAAATCATTATGAAAAAGCAAATATTATTCTTTCTACTTATCACTATAATTTCCTCAAATTTCATTTTCGCACAATCCAAAGACGAACTTATTTCTAATTCCAAATTTGAACCTATTGATGTTTTTCAATTAGAATATGTTTCTGATCCACAAATTTCAACTGATGGTTCAAAGGTGATTTATGTTAGAAACTTTAAGGATATCATGACTGATGGAAATCGTTCCAATATTTGGATGTCTAATTTTGATGGGACAGAAATGTTTCCAATCACTACGGGTAATCAAAGCGATTATTCCCCTCGCCTTTCTCCCTCTGAAGAAAAATTATTGTATATCTCCACGAAAGATGGAGGTTCACAAATGTATTTGAGATGGCTTGCCAACGGAGCAGAATCAAAGCTAACTAATCTACCCAACTCCCCTTCTAATCTGTCTTGGTCACCTGATGGAAAATGGATTGCTTTTTTAATGAATGTTCCATTTGATGCAAAACCACTAGTTAATTTGCCTTCCAAACCTGAAGGGGCAAAATGGGAAACGCCACCAATATATATTGACCAAATGAAATTCAAAGCGGACGGCGCAGGTTTTTTGAAAAATGTGCGGAAACAATTATTTGTCCTTTCAGTTGATGGAGGTACTCCGCGACAATTGACTTTTGGTGATTATGAAGTGAATGGAATGCCTGAATGGACGACTGAGGGAAATTCCATTTTGATTACTTCTAATCGAAACCAAGATCGAGAAATGGATCCTCGGAATTCAGAAATTTATGAGGTCTTTCTTAATTCTGAAAAAGTTACTGCCTTGACCAAAAGACATGGGCCAGATGCTGATCCTAAAATTTCTCCTGACGGGAAATCTATCGCCTACCTTGGCAATGATGAAAAATATGATGGCTACCAAGTTACTCATTTATATGTGATGACTCGAAATGGTCAGTCGCCGAAATGCGTGACTTGTAATTTTGATCGGGACGTTGAAAACATTAATTGGAGTCAAGACGGAACTGGAATTTATTTCCAATATAATAATGAGGGAAATACTAAAATTGCTATCTCAGATTTGAATGGAAAAATAACAGAGCTGGCAAAAAATGTGGGTGGTCTTTCCATCGGAAGACCTTATAGTGGAGGGCAATATTCTGTTTCTAATAATGGAAAGTTTGCTTTCACTCATTCCACTCCTGATCATCCTGCTGACTTGGCAACGGGTGATTCCAATTCGAAAAACATCAATCGATTGACTCGATTAAATGATGATCTTTTTTCTCATAAAAAATTAGGAAAAGTAGAAGAAATCTGGTACGAGTCTTCTTTTGATAAAAGAAAAATTCAAGGGTGGATTTGCAAGCCACCCAATTTTGATCCTACTAAAAAGTATCCTTTAATTTTAGAAATTCATGGTGGCCCTTTTGCAAATTATGGTGATCGGTTTTCTGCTGAAGTTCAACTTTTTGCGGCAGCTGGTTATGTAGTATTATACACCAATCCGAGGGGAAGTACGAGTTATGGAAAAGAGTTTGGTAATTTGATTCATCATAATTATCCATCACAAGATTATGATGATTTGATTTCGGGAGTCGACGCGGTGATCAAAAAAGGATATATCGATGAGAATAATTTGATGGTGACTGGTGGAAGTGGTGGTGGAGTTTTGACGAGTTGGATTGTTGGAAAAACAGATCGCTTCCGAGCTGCGGTGGTAGCTAAGCCCGTAATTAATTGGTACAGCTTTGTTTTGTATGCTGATGGCCCAGCCTTTTTTTACAAATATTGGTTTCCTGGGAAACCTTGGGATCATATGGAACATTATATGAAACGTTCTCCGATTTCCCTAGTTGGAAATGTGAAAACTCCTACCATGCTTTTGACTGGTGAACAAGATTATCGAACTCCGATGGGAGAATCAGAACAATATTACGCTGCGCTAAAATTGAATAACGTGGAAACTGCTTTGGTAAGAATTCAAGGAGCAGGGCATGGAATTGCAGCTAAGCCAAGTAATTTGATGGCGAAGGTGGTTTATATTTTGGGTTGGTTTGAGCGGTATAAAAAGTAATCTTTTTTTATCTTAATTAGAGCTTAGTCCTTCTAGATTTTAAAATATCTGGAAGGACTTTTTTAATAAAAGAAATTTCAATATGTCGTGGCAAAATGAATTTATTCAAATTGAAAACCACTTCATGTGATTTGGATAAAAATTTATTTAGCTTGGTGCTTTTAAAATTTGAAATCATCTAAATCCATTTTCAAAATGAAAAACAATTTCTTTCTACTTTTTACTATCGCTCTATTTTTCAACGCTTGTAATTCAACCAAAAACACCAATTCCAGTTCCACTCCATTATCTCAAGCGGATATGATTTTGAAAAAATCAGTCGAAGCACATGGTGGTTCAAAGTATAAAAATGCTTACTACTCTTTTACATTTAGGAAAAAAGATTTCACTTTTAAAAATAACAACGATCAATTTACCTACACTTCAACTAGTGAAAAAGATGGAAAAAAAATCACCGACATTTTGGAAAATGGAAATTTAAAAAGAAAAGTAAACGGAGTAGAAATCCAATTATCTGAAAAAGAAAAAAATCAATATTCAAGCGGGTTAAATTCTGTCATTTACTTCGCTACTCTTCCTTATAAACTGCAAGACAAAGCAGTAAAAAAATCTTACCAAGGAACAACCACTATAAAAGGTAAAACTTACGAAGTTTTAGAAATCAAATTTGAACAAGAAGGTGGTGGTCGAGATCATGATGACGTTTTTCATTATTGGATCAATCAGGAAAATCATGTCATTGATTATCTGGCTTATAATTATCAAGTGAATGGTGGCGGTGTTCGATTTCGTAGCGCCTACCATGATCGAAAAGTGGGAGGAATTATTTTTCAAGACTATGTGAATTATAAAGCGGAAGTGGGCACACCATTAGCTGATTTACCCAAGTTATTTGAGCAAGGGAAACTGAAAGAATTATCTAGAATAGAAACAGAGAATGTTATAAGCCTAAAATAAAAAATGAAAGTAAAAATTGGAAGATATAATTATGGCTAAACATAATTTTGCCCTCCTTCTTGGCCTAGAAACTGTGAAATAATAAGTTCCCATTTTTACTTTAGTTTATCACTCTTCATTGCAAGACTTTATTTTGATTAAAAACCAAAACACATTTTTGCTGAACGCTTACTTATTTCAAGAGGCGCTACACTAGCGAATGCAAACTCCATACAAATTGATGTACCAACAGCACCTGAACGAGTGTATTCTGTGGCACTAGGGGACAATGTGCTATTGAGCAAAACACCATTTTGGTAGATTAAAATCCTACTAATTTTATTTTTTAATGGTTCCGAGAATTCATCATATTTATTGTCTAAAGTAATTTTCCCATTTCTGGTATTCAATAGTTGACCATTAGAATACTCTATACTGACAAGAGATAATACTTCAATATTTTCATCGTCAAATAGATTATTTAAATCATCAATGCTATCATACTTTTTGCAGCCAAAACAAAAAATGGAAATGGATAATGTTAAAAAGAATAAGCTTTTCATATTTCTAGTTTAAAAAGAAAATTTTAGTGAGACTCCAGTATAAATATTCATTCCTATACTTTCTACCTCGGGGGAAATTTTTACTTCTGAAAATGGATTATTAATTTGATAAGTTGGTTTTTTCTTTGTTTCCTTTTCTTTTTTCAACCTTTTTATACTCCAATAAATAGCACCAATTGAAGCTAATGTGAGAGGAATACCTATAGCTTTTTGTGCTATATTTTTCCGTTGAGCTTCCTCTGTATTTTTTTTAACGGCTATATAATCTTTTCTAGCTTCAGCAACTTCGTTAACTCCGAAACTACTCTCATATTTATCTTTTTTTACCTCTAAGTCTATTTCTGCTGCCTTAAAATCATTCCTGATTTTTGGGTTAAATAAATAATATGAAGAACCACCCACCAAAATTGCCGCACCTGAAATCAATCCTACTGAGAGCGTCTTTGCTCTATAATAACTTTTGATTTCAGTTCTATAAGCCAAAAAATCAGGCTCTTTACTCAAGACCACTTTTAAGATAATAGTAGAATCAGGAACAACTATTAGATTATGTTTTTCTAATTCCATGTAGGGTGACCAAATCTCAAAGTAATGACTCCCTTCCTCTAATTCAAAAAACTTGCTCATGGAATTATTAGTAGAATCAATAAGCTGACCATCCAATTTTATTATAGAATTGGGAGGGGAAACAATTAGCCGAACTTTTCCTGTAGATTGAGAAAAAATAGAGGTTGTAAAAAGTAAGAGAGTTAATAGTTGTACAATTTTCATAAAATAAATTTAATAAAACTTTTGGGACAAACTATTTTTTTAATCGGTTATTTATCATTCACTCAAAATATATTTTGATAGAGATCATCAAATCAATTGAAATTAATGAGGAAAAATCGTATCTTAATAGGAGCTACTTTTTAAAACATTAATTTCATACCCATCAACATTTCACCAACCAGTCAATTTTTACTTTTCGAATACTTTGAAAAGTAATGCAAAAATCTTTATCCTTATTTTCTAACTTCTTAAACTTGACAGACATGAAAAATTACAAACAAAAAGTTATCACTCCGGAACCATTAGTTCCAAAATTTAAAGCACCGCTTGTCACAGAATACATGGTCAGCAAATTAATTACTTTTTCACCTGACGATAATATTACTGATGTAGTTGACTCATTATTAGCAAATCGAATCACGGGTGCACCGGTTCTCAATAATCAAAAGCATGTTGTTGGATTAATCGACGACAAGGATTGTCTAAAAGTTTTAGTAGAAAGTGCTTACCATAACATGCCAATTACAAAAAGCAAAGTTTCACATTATATGACTACGAATATGAGAAGCATTTCGGATAAAGATACGATTGTCGATGCTGCGAATATTTTCTTGAGTACTTATTACAAAAGACTTCAAGTGAAAGATGAAAATGGAAAATTAGTGGGACAGATCAGTCGACGAGATATTTTGAGAGCAATAAAAGATCTGAATATCCATTTTTAGATGAGAATCCGTAACTGGATTTTCCAAATCCAGTTTACAAAGAACAATACTGGATTTAAGAGAATCCGGTTACGTATGTAAAATTTTAAAAATCATCTCCTTCATCAAGTCCCCTTCTGTCGCATTAACGCGATCCACACCTTTTGATTTTAAATCATATTCTTTAAGAATAGAAATCACATTTTGCGATTGTTGATAAGGATAATTCCGTGCAGCGAGTTTGTAATCTTTTAGGAAAAAAGCATGACGTACTCCTAGTTTTTCCATCATTTCTCTTTCCGAACTATTTTTTAAGAAATGTGTCAAATACACTTTTGAGAAAAAATTAAACAAAGTTCCAACCACTACAACCAGAGGATTTTTTTTCGGATTAGAAATAAAATAATTAATAATTCGATTAGACTTAACCACGTTTTTTGCTCCCAAAGCTTTTTGCAATTCAAATACATTATACTCTTTGCTAATGCCAATTTGATCTTGAATATGCTTTTCGTTGACTTCTGTTCCAGGAGTCAGATTGATCGCTAACTTGTCTAATTCATTGCTTACTTTCGACAAATCCTCTCCTAAATATTCTGCGACGAGTGCTGCTGCAGAAGGCGAAATACTTAGTTTTTTATCTTTTAGATAGGATTGAATCCAATCTGGAATTTGATTGTCGTATAATTTTTTGGATTCAAAAACTAAGGCTTTTTGTTTAAGTAATTTTCCAAATTTAGTTCGCCCATCAAATTTTTTATGCTTAAAACAAATCACTAAAATCGTAGTGGGAACTGGTTTTTGGAGGTAAGGCAACAATTCTTTCAAGGTCTTCATTTCTTGCGCCTCTTTCAAAATCACCACTTGATGTGAAGCCATCATTGGATATCGACTGCACGTATCAATCAAAGTTTTATGATCGGTATCTTTTCCATACATGATCATTTGATTGAAAGACTTCTCCCCTTCCGTCAGTATATTATCTTCGATATATTTGGAAATCTTATCAATATAAAATGACTCATCACCATGCAACAAATAAATTGGTGCATACTTTTTGGCTTTGATTTCTTTTATGATTTGTTGGTACGTCATCCAAAGATTAATTAGAAAATGCGAAAAAAATTAGATTTGCAAATGTAACTTTGTTTACTCAATTATTAATCACCAAATCCATTATTTTCATGAGTAAAAAACCCACTTTCCAAGAACTCCTCAATGGCGACCAACCTATCCTTGTTGATTTCTACGCCACTTGGTGCGGCCCATGTATGGCTATGAATCCTGTGCTAAAAGAAGTAGCAAAAAAAGTTGCTGGTAAAGCAAAAATTATCAAAATCGACGTAGACAAATATGCTAAAATGGGTGCAGACATGGGCGTTATGGGCGTACCCACTTTTATGATTTTTAAAAATGGAAAAAAATTATGGCATGAAGCAGGCACCAAAACTGCTGCTCAATTAGAAGAAGTGATTTTAAAAAATATCTAAAAATTAACCTTACTTTTTTTAAGAGAAATATCATATGAGTTTTTAAATTTATCATGTACAATCTCAAATTTGACATGACAATAAATAGCATAAGAAGCGAATTCAATATTGAATGCATCATTTTTACATGATTCTTTTTTTTTTACAAAAAACTTAAAATATGAAACTCCTACTCTCCTCTATTCTATCTCTTACTATCGTTTTTTGCAATGCTCAGACTACGCTGATCTTTCAACCAAATTCAGGTTGTACGAAAGATACCTATATAAATAATTCTCCAGTTTGGAATGGAGGACCAGGATTTGATGTCAATAATTATGGAACATCTCAATACTTAAGAATTGAGGCTTGGACTGCCAATGCCAATGGTTCGCCTGAGCATGATTCTAGATCCTTGATTGACTTTCCAGAGTTACATGAAATTTTAAGTTGTGATCTAATTCAAGCAACTTTGGTTTTGTACGCCAATCCAAATATTACTTTTGCTAATGGAGGTCAAGCTGAAACAAATGATGTAGATATTTTCCGAATCATTGAGCCTTGGGAAGAACTCGGAGTGACTTGGTTAACTCAACCTGCATATGATGAAAGTCTAAAAGCAGAGATCCCACAAAACAATAATTACGATTCAATCGAGGTAGATGTCACAGAATTAGTAACCAAAATAATTGAGATCGATAATAGTTATGGATTTTTATTAAAACAAAAAAATGAAAATCCTTACGGTTCTATGGACTTCGCATCCAGTCAATATTCCGATCCGACTAAAGCACCTAAATTAATTTTGGAGGCAGACAACATTGTTTATTCAGAACCAATAACTGAAATTTTTCCATCGTCAGACACGACTCTTTGTTTTAATCAATCGTTGATTCTAAATGTTGCAGATCCAACAGCCATATCTTATGAATGGTATGACGGGTCAAACGGAAGTGCAGTCGGAATTACCGAAGAAGGAAGTTATTGGGTAAAAATCGACTATGCAAATTGTACCCAGTTAATTGATACGATCAATGTTTTTTTTGAAAACTACGATTTAATCGAAGGCATTTTCTTTGACTCATTAATTACCATTTGTGAAAACACTTTAGAGAATACTTTTAGTTTTTCAGATCCATTGGCGGTGTCATACGAATGGAGTACAGGCTCCACAGAAAACATTATTGATATTAATGAACCGGGAACTTATTGGTTGAACATGTCCTATTTTGGATGTGATGTATATACTGATACGATTCAAGTTATTTCTGAAAATTGTAATTGTGAAGTAAAATTCCCCAACGCTTTCACTCCTGATGGTGATAATTTAAATGATACTTTTAGCCCAGTTATCGAAGAGACAAATTGTTTTGAAAAATATAACTTAACAATATATAATCGTTGGGGAAATGAGGTTTTCATTTCAACTGATCCAACCTTGGTTTGGGATGGAAAGTATGAATCAAAAAATGCCACCTCAGATGTTTATGTTTATATTTTAAAATATAAATTGGTTGGAGAATCAGAAGAAAAAGTTGAAAATGGAAACATAACTTTGATCCGTTGATTGTTTTTTAAATAAAAAATGCCAAATGATATTCCATATTGAAACGGAAAGATTAATTCTTAGAGAATTTAGAAAAGAAGACGCTCCCGGACTTTTGCGACTAAATTCTAATCCAGAAGTCATCAAATATTTGCATCTGGAACCTATGAAAAATATAGCAGAAGCTATTAAAGAAGTCAAATGGGTAACCGATCAATATCCGAAAAACAAAATTGGCCGTTGGATTATGTTAGAAAAATCAACGGGTAAATTTATCGGTTGGTCAGGTTTGAAACTAGAGGATATGGAAATGAATGGTCAACGAAACTTTTACGACGTAGGTTATCGAATGCTTCCTGAATTTTGGGGAAAAGGCTATGCTACGGAGTCCGCTATTGCTGCTGTAAAGTATGGATTTGAAGAAATGAAATTAGAAAAAATAAATGCCGCAGCTCATGGTGAAAATTTAGCTTCTCGAAGAGTTTTAATAAAATCAGGTTTTAGAGAACTAAACACTTTTCAAATTTTTGATTTTGAAGCTTATTGGTTTGAAATTACACGAGAAGAATATTTAGCAAAAATATAGTTTTAAGTTTTAGTCCTTCCAGATTTTCAAATCTGGAAGGACTTTTTTTCTGCTTTTCTACTTCTTTGGAGGCATTGGAATAAAAGAAGAAGTAGTTCGTATATACTCCGCATACTGAGGCTTTGACTTTTTCAATTTTACTTCGAGCATCGCCACTCCTGAAACTTTTAACAAAAAGAAAGTCATCACAATCGGGCAAAAAACAAACATCCATCCTTGTGGATGTGCTAAAGAAAATAGAAAAAATCCCCACCAAATTGTCGCATCTCCAAAATAATTCGGATGTCGAGTATATCTCCAAACTCCCGTATCCAGTACTTTCCCTTTATTATTCGGATCTTTTTTAAACTGACTTAATTGGTAATCACCTACTGCCTCAAAGAACAATCCAATCCCCCATAACAATACTCCTACATATTCCAAAATCCCCATTTCTGCCTGGACGCTAAAAGAAGGAAGATAGGTTGCGGAAATAATCCAAAGTAAAAATCCTTGCAAAGCAAACACTCTTATAAAAGATAACCACCACCATTTTTTCCCACTTTCTTTTCGCCATTGAGCATATCGATAGTCTTCTCCTTTTCCTAAGTTTCGATTAGCCAAATAAATGGTTAATCGTAACCCCCAAATGGTAATCATTCCTAAAAGAACTTTTTCTCGAAATCCCATCAAAGATAAATCACTTTGAAAAGCATAAAACCATGCAATGATAACAAATCCAAATCCCCAAAAAATGTCAATTATACTTGCATCTTTTATCACTAAACTTACTAACCACAATCCAGTTAAAATCACCATCAACAATCCTATTCCTGACTGAAAATCATCTTTAAAACCTGGAAAAGACCATAAAAATACAGCTAATGAAATAATTAAAACCAAAATGAATAGTCTTATTATTTTTGCTCTGCCCATAATTTTATAATTTTTAATTTAATACGAAGGCTCTTTGATTGTCACAAACAATTATAAAAAAATCTATTTTTAAATAATTCGGAATCTATTTTGCAGTAAAAGTAATACAAACCTCCACATTTTAACTCACCACGCTACATTTAGTTCACCTTAACAAAATATATTATGACTAATAAGTTAGCGAACACTAGCGTAATTATCCTATTACTATTAAGCCAATTTAATCTTTCTGCACAATTTGAATGCGACTCAGAAGGTTTTTCATATCTGTTAACCAAAAATAATTCAAACATCGTTTCATCCGATTGCGATAAATCAAGATGTATTGGAAAGATTATTTGGGAAGATGGAACTACCTATTCTGGATCAATAGAAAAAGGTAAAATGGACGGAAAAGGTCTATTAGAAATTCCTGGCCTATATAAGTATGAAGGAGAATTTAAAAATGGCGAGAAACAAGGATCTGGAAAAATTATTTACGAAGATGGTGCAAGTTATGATGGAGAATGGAACCTTGGAAAGAAGGAAGGGTTTGGAGCCTTTGTCTTTCCTTGTGGCTTTGAGTATTTGGGCGATTTTAAAGATGATCAAATGCATGGACAAGGAGTTTTACGGATGAGCGAAACAGAATCTTTTTCAGGGATCTGGGAAAATGGAAAAATTCAAGGCTCTGGAACTCACTTCCGTGAAGATGGAAGTAAATTTTCAGGCGAATTCAAAAATGGAGAACCTAATGGTCAAGGAATGGTTATCTGGGAATCAAAAGATACGATGAGAGGAGTTTGGAAGGATGGATTATTAGATGACTTAAGTCACTTCCAGTTTGAAAATGGTACATCAATTATCCAATACTGGAAAAAAGGAAAAATTCAGAAGAAGGCGGTTTACATTCAAAAAAATGGATTTAACCTTTCTGGAGATCCAAATGAGTTGGTAAAAATACTTACACAAAGTAGTTTGAGTAATGATGATTCTATGGAATCTAACTTCTCACTAGCATGGTATGTAGCCGCAATGGAATATAAAAATCAAAATGATTTTGAAGGGGCAACAGAACAGCTTAAGTATGCTCAATTATTCCAAGATCCATTCGAAGAAACTAGGCTTTCCAATTTGTTAGAATTGGAATTAGATAATATCACAGCTGAAAAAGAAAGAACTGGTGTCGCTCAAAAGGTCAAGAAAAATGAAAATAATCGATAATTGATGCTTCTTTAAGTATCATTTTAAACCAAAAATAAAGGCCTTTGAATTTCGAACTTTTGCTTTTTAAATATTAACTATCGGTTAATAATAAAAATCGCAGAGTTGGAATTCAAAGGCTTTTTTACGTACGCCAATAA
>CAYGRM010000115.1:0-17409 GCA_964352225.1 uncultured Saprospiraceae bacterium
TATTATTGCTAAAATTTAATGTTTTGAGAAATTAAAGTATTTTAAAATGATGCGTTTATTTTTTCTATAAAAAATCAATTTTCAAGGACTAATCTCTCATCCAGAGATTATCTTTTCACCATTTTGTCATTAGCTCATTAACCATTCACAGTTAACCATTAAATTTAAACCATCTTCGCATGCCAACTATCTTTCAACGGAATAATCCATTCCTTTTCAAATTCTTCTTTCGTTTTGACTAAATTATTAAAAACCAAAGTGGAATCATTAATTTCTCCATTTTGGAAGAGGTGAACAAAAGTATCTCGATGAGCAGTTTTTAATTCATCATCAACTTTGAAAGCAAAATTCATTCGATTAAAAAAATCTACCCCATGATGATGTCCCATTGCTTTGATAAAGTGGACAGACTTATCAATCGAGCAACCACTTGCACCAGCTTGACTTTCATCAACCATCAAGATGATAAATCGATTATTTAACACGTCGCCATAAGATCTCAAAGCATTATTATGACTCACCCAATTGGTCACAAAATTTTGAACTTGCTCCCTAATTTCTGGAACTTCCTCATCAGTAAATGGAAGGTTGCTTTGATAAATCCAAACTCTAGAAGTCCCCGGCATTGATTCATATGAAGTCATAATATCTTTTTTCATTTTTTTAAAATTAATTCATTCGCTGATCACGAGTTCTATAATTAACTCATTTTCCTTCTTCAAATGTACCCATTAAAATATATTTTTTCATAAAAACTGGTTATCATCTGACCAATGATTTTTCCCTCCTAATTATTAATAAATTTCTTCAAAAAATCATTCTGAAGATTGTTGTCCAAAAGAAACAGCGATAGTTCCTCTAGTCATCAAGCAAGAACGAGAACCTCTCATGTTTAATTGGTCTAACAATAAGACCATCATTTCTGACGAAAAATTTCTTAATTTCAAATCTAATATTCTTGCTGGTAATCAAGAAGTAAGAACAATTGATGGGAAAAAGCAAATGTTAGGTAGGGTTAAAGAATACTTCGGTAGAGTAATAATGGAATGACTTAAACATCGTCGAAGGAGCCGAGCTAAAAATTGAAAGGCTATGTCATGAGATTGATTGCAAAACTTGAAAACAACTCTATGGATCAGACTATTACACATTGAATAAAATGTTAACTGATGATGGCCCAAGATTCCAAATACATGACCCAAGCATTTATTCTAAAAATACAAATCCCGATCAAATTAATTTGATCGGGATTTTTTATTTTTAGTATTAAATATTCAATTTTAAAATTAACCATTATCAAAATTATCCCTTCAATCCTCTTCCCTCTTTATTGATTTTTCCATCTTTATCTAACTGCTTCATTAATCGATCTAAAATTCCATTGATGAAATCTTTACTTTTATCTGTACTGTACAGTTTTGAGATTTCTACAAATTCATTCAAAGTTACTTTCGTAGGAATTGATGGAAAACTAATCAGCTCACTCAATGCCATTTTTAATAGAATCATATCTATAATTGCAACTCGATCTACATCCCAATTCTTAAGTGCGGGTTCGATGATAGCTAGTAATTCATCATTTTCGTTGACTACTTTTTTTAACAAAACCTCGCCAAATTCTACCGCTGTCTCATCAGTAGGTCGATAAGCTTCACAAAAATCTTCTGTCGCAGGCAAACCTTTAATGGTTTTTTTCATAGACCCCATAACCAAAGATTTATCATCCATCCACCCCGGAAATGAGCTTTCCATTTCATCATCAAATGATTCATTGGAATAGCAAAAACGATATAATTGTAAAAATATATCTTTATGATGTTGTGCTGAATCCTCCGTTTGATTTAAGTAGGCTTTATACTCATCGGAATTAGAAAAATCAACATAATACTTAACATTGGTATCATTATCCAAAAGCTCATTTATCTTTCTCGATTTCACCAAATCCCAAAAGAATTTATTTTTTACAATAGATTGCATCAATTCATTCTCGTAAATCTTAGGCGTAAAGGCTTTATCTTCAGCAGAAGGTAAATGTTTGGAAGCTCGCTTCTCAGCGTCTTTGTGAGAATACTTCGCAACTTCGGTCAGTTGCAAAACATTAAATAAATAGAGGTCGAAAGACATGTTAATACTCCTTCGATAATGGTTAAGAACTTGATTCAAGCTCAAGTCTTTGTCACGGCTCATTGTGTAGAGCATCTGCATAACTTTAATGCGGATATTTCTTCTACTCAGCATAAGAAATTATAGTATTTATACTTTTCTATAAGTTGCAAAGAAAGCCCTTTTTTTAAAAAAACAATAAGTTTTCAACGTTTTAATTGAAGGAGTTTTCACTTTAAATAAAATAAATATATGAATCAAGGGAAGTAATCTCTACAATCTCCATTTCAGGAGCATTTATAACAACAATTATTCTCGAACTATTTTTTCCAAAAGAAAAACCATGAACTACTCCTCTTAATCTGTATTACTTATGACATACTTCCATTCCTTTTAGGTAAAAGCAAGGGTAAACATTACTTTTGGTGTCTTTTATAAAACATTCCCTCGATACCGCCCTCATAAAGCTATGAATAATTAATATCCTTATGGATAAATTTCATTTACTAATCAACTGATTTTATCAAACTAATTATTTTTATGAAAAAAATATTACTCTTATCTGCATTATGCTTTTCATTCTTTAGCATGACTGCTCAATTAAATGTTTCATTTGTAGGTGATCTACCTTACACTCAAGATTTGAGTGACATTTGGGGATATGCTGCCCCTGATGGTACTGAATATGCGCTAGTTGGTGTCGGAAATGGAACATCTATTGTTTCTTTAGCTGATCCAGCCAATCCTACTGAAGTAGGTTTTATTCCAGGAGCTCAATCAATTTGGAGAGATATAAAAACTTTTGGAGATTTTGCCTTTGTCACAACAGATCAAGGTAGTGATGGATTATTAGTGATTGATATGACAAATTTACCCAACTCCTATGACTCTTATTATTGGAAACCTCAATTACTCAACCAAGGAACATTAGAAACTTGTCATAATATTTATATTGATGAGGATGGATGGATGTATTTAGCAGGTTGTAATTTGAATAATGGAGCGGTGATGATTTTTGATGTTTTCACGGATTCTTATAATCCTATTTTTGTAAATAATGTTCAAGGAAGTTATGCTCATGATGTATTTACCAAGGGAAGTAATATGTACTCCTCTAACCTAACCAATGGTTTACGTATTTATGATGTAACTGATAAAATGGATATCCAGTTAGCTGGAGTTCAAACGACCGCTTTCAATTTCACTCACAATGCATGGTCAACTGACGATAATAATTTTGTTTTCACGACTGATGAATTAGCAAATGCGCCTGTTGGATCGTATGATGTTTCTAATTTGAATGACATCAAAGAAATGGATCAATTCCGACCAACAACTACTCTTGGAGAAGGCGTTATTCCGCATAATGCTCATGTTTGGAACAACTTTGTCATAGTATCTTATTACTCTGATGGATGTATTATTTTGGATGCAACTCATCCTGATAACTTAATTGAAGTAGGAAATTTTGATACATTTATTCCAAGTAGTACAGGTTTTAATGGTGCATGGGGAGCTTATCCATATTTACCTTCAGGACTTATTTTAGTGTCAGATATTCAAAGTGGGTTGTATGTTTTAGAACCAAATTACGTTCAAGGTTGCTACCTCGAAGGACAAGTGACTGATGCCAACACCAATGCTTTAATTAGCGGTGCAGAAATTACTATCGATGCTCCAGCTCCTAATATTGATTACTCCGATAATGCTGGAGAATATAAAACAGGTCAAGCTATTCCAGGTACTTTTGATGTAACTTTTACCAAAAATGGATACTATCCGTTGACAACTTCAGCTGTTTTTGAAAATGGGGTAATCACTACTTTAGATGTTCAAATGATCCCAATTGCAACCATCGATATGATTGGAAATACTTTAAAAGCTGCTGATGGATCTTCATTAGCCAATGTTGCAGTTGTGGCTCAATCAAGCAATGGAGATATTTACTCTACCACTTCAAATCTTAATGGGACATTTACTTTGAATAATATTTTCGAAGGGGATTATCAGTTCTTTGCAGGAAGATGGGGATATCTTCATACGGTTGAAGTACTATCGATTGATCCTAATAATAATTCAGTTTCACTTAGCTTAAGTGAGGGATACCAAGATGATTTTTTCTTTGACTTTAACTGGACAATAAATAACTCTGCTCAAACAGGAGCATGGGAATTGGGCGAGCCAATTGGAACTTTCACGCAAGGAAATACCAGTAATCCAGATTTTGATGTGGAAGGTGACTTAGGAATAGAATGTTATGTAACTGGAAATGGTGGTGGTGGAGTAGGTGATGATGATATTGATGGCGGTATCACTCAACTTGTTTCGCCAATTATGGATTTGAGCACTTATAATCAACCAATCGTAAAATACCGAACTTGGTTCTTTAATGCGGGTGGAAATGGTAATCCAAATGACGATTATGTAATTTCAGTATCAAATGGAACAGACGAAGTTGTCTTGGAAACGATCACCGAATCAGCTTCTGAGTGGAGACCAGAATCATCTTTTATCCTTTCAGACGTTATTGAGATAACTGATAATATGACCATGATTTATACTGCTCAAGATCAACCTAGTGGGCACTTGGTAGAAGCGGCATTGGATGCATTTATCATCGAAGAAGGAATGCCATCTTCAACTGCGGACTTGAAAGCGAAAGGAATTGATTTCCAAATTTTTCCAAATCCATTTGATGAAAAAACATTTGTTGAGGTAGATTTTGACAATCAATTCAATAATGCTCAAATAAAAGCTTTCAATGTTTTAGGGCAATTAGTTGAGGTTTTGAATATTGAAAATATCTCTAACCGAATCGAAGTTGGACAAAACTGGAATGCAGGAATTTATTTGATTGCACTCGAAGTAGATGGAAAGATTTTGCAGACATTGAAGTTGGTAAAGCAATAAACTATTTCCAATAAATGTAAAAAGGGAAAAGATTCGGATTGAATCTTTTCCCTTTTTTTATCCTAAATAATTCCCTCGTCTTATCAAAATCCCCAAAACCAAATAAATGAAAGCAATCATTCCAACCAAAAGAAAAATCAAAACTTCCCTTTAAGGGTCGGGGGTTTAATTAGCCGAACCATTCACATCTCCAACTTTAATCGCAATAAAGTTTTCATTTTGAATATCCGTCAAAATTGGAGTGTAGAAAGTACTCTCTGGAAATGGCGATGAAAAAGGATCAGTTGGATCAGGAAAATTAAAAGCAGTAGGTACAAATCTCCAAGAGGTATTGTTTGAAAATTCAGTATCTAATTGTAAAATGACTCTTTGAATACGAACCAAATCGAAAACATTTACACTTCCATCTTTATTTACATCTGCTGCAATAAGTTGATGAGGAGTAAGTGTTGCTCCTAGGCCTAAAATATATTTTTGAACCAAGACCAAGTCAAATACATTAACTCCATTTCGATGATCATCATTTCTATATGGAGTAATCGTAAAATTATTTCCATTTTCTAAATCGAACGCTTCATAACTTCCGTCCGTCTGATTATTAAATGTCAAATTGGAAGATCCAGTCACTTGCATTTCTACATTTTGAATAGGTACTCCATTTGCTTTTTGGATAAGTCCAAATACGGTAGAACTATTTGCCAATGCAGGATTTTCTATTCCTCCCAATTGTGTAAATCCAGTATTAATTGGATCCAACCAATCTTTTAATCTAGTTGTAGAATCGACTCCATCATTCCAAGAGACCGAAAATTTTCCATCATAAACTATAAATTGATTACAGTTAGCAACTCCTCCATGGAGTTGTCCGACAATATATCCATTATGATTAAATACAGGTGAGCCTGATGATCCTCCCTCAATCGTTCCATAGTCATATACTGATCTCCAATGGGAATGCGGAGGAGTGATAATTCCATCTCCCCAATTAGTTAAAAATGGATAACTTTCTAAAGTATGAGTATCTACCGATATTTTCATCACATCACCAAAGGGATGATGTATTTGTGTTCCTGTTTGCGCAGCAGTATTCAATCGATTCCAACCATTGAAATAAGCATTATAAGATGAAGGGACATTTACTGGAAGTTCCAATAATAAAAAATCTGAAACCTGTGATCCTGCCACTACTTCTGATCCCAAAATTGACTCAAACGCCGGCTCTTCTGTTTCATTGGCACAAGTCGGAAAAGCATAGTTAAAATCAAATCGCCAAAGCGAAAAATCTGGAATATTATCCCCTAAAAACCCACAATGATTAGCCGTCAAGACATACGGTTTCCCATCATTATTAGTATTGTTAATCATTGAGCCTGAGCACCAACCAATTCCAGTATTATAGATCGTTAAAATTCGAACCACTCCCCTTTTTTGATCATCATAATCATCTCCAAGTGCACAATTTACATTTTCGTGGCAAGGCAATGATTCTCCAAAACCAGTATAATTTTGAAAGGGATAATCTGATACTATTTTTTCTCGATCATAAGCTTGCATGATTCGATTGATCTCAAATCGACCTTGACCTTTGGCATACCATGGTTCAAAGTATTCAATGATGGCTGTTTCGCCTTCGATCATTCCCGTCATAAATTTTCCAGAATCAGAATTATTAAGGTAAGTATAGCCTCCTAAAACTTGTTTTTGCTGGTCATCATAAACGAATAGTCGAGCACCATTTGGTAAATAGAAATTTTTATAAAAAATAAAAAGACCTAGTGCTTGATCTGCTTTAATCTTCAACTTCCAAACTCGGCCTCCATCTTCTAAATCCACCCATTGGCCTGAGTTCTCTAAAGTATAATTGACATCTACCGGAGCCGCAAATCGATTAGAAGAATTTTCTTTATCCTCTTTTTTTAACCTAGTCATATTTAGCGCAGGCACTTTAATCGCTTTACTTTCTTTAGAGAAAACCGCTTGATTTTTTGGCAAAAAACTAATGGGAGTTCCACCAACGGATTGTTGCGCAACAACTATAGATAAATTAGATATTAGAAATATGAATACAAAAAGAAAGGAGCAACGTATCGTATAATGACGTTTCAAGTTCATGGGTTAGTGAGATTTGTTCGTAAAGGATTATTAGTTTGTTCCTAGAAATTATTTGTAAAGTTAATCTCTTTGATTCAATATTACAAATGTCTTTAACTTGAGATATGCAGAATACCCTATTAAGGGTATTTCTTGAAAAAATCCAATAATCAATAAATGATAAAGGATGCTCTCACTACTAAAACATTGTAACGTTGGAGATTCCTTATTGGATCCCGGATCTTCCCAAAGAATCCAAAACCTTAGTCTAAAAAATAAGCAGCCTAAGCGGCTACCATATAAATTTTAACTATTTTCGCAGCGATTATGAAAAAATGCAATAACTGTAAAACCGCTATTTTAGCTGATGCTCGCTTTTGCCACAATTGTGGAACAAAAGTCATTGTCTCTGATCATCTCACCTGCCCAGACTGCCTCACCACCAATCCAGTCAACTCAGCTTTTTGCAAATCTTGTGGTTATTTTTTTCAGAAAAAAAATGCCTCCCGAGAAGTCTATGAAGTTCAATATCCTCTTAACTTCAAAGAAACTAACTCAATAGCTCCAGAGCTGAAAAAATACTTCTTTAATGATTTTAAAGAACGAATTCAGGAGGAGCAAGATATGAACAAGTATAATCAATATCTAGAGCGATTTTTTGATTCTGATTTTGGGAAAAACTTTGAGGTTCGACTCAATCAACTAGCTGAAGAAGCCTACACCATTCATGCTAAGCAGGATGGAAATGTGCAACGAAAAGTTGATCAAATGCTATCTTCAAATTTCAATAATTTGCTAGATCACTTTATTATTCTTTTTTGCAAAGATTTAAATGCGACCTACTTATCCGAAGAGATCTTGGCTTATCATGATGCAAAAAAGGAAACCGTCGATTTGCAATTATTGATTTTGGATTATTTGAATTTAGAAAATGAAAAAGAAGATTTCTACATCGACTTCGTCACCATGCCTATAAAAAAGCTACGAAATGCTAGTACTGCTTTTTTATTTCCAGAAAAGGATGAAAAGATTATGTTGATTGCTGACCAAACCATTTTTGGCTCTTGCAAAGAAGGATTTTCTTTAACTGAGAAAGGTATTTATTGGAAAGCTCATTTTGAAAAAGCCAAAAAGGTTTTATTTCACGAACTCTCTTCCATCAAAAAAGAAAAAGATTGGATTACGATCAATGGTCATTTTTTTAATGTGAGCCCTTCGGTCAATGTTAAAATGATGAAATTGCTGCGTAAGTTGAAAAGTATCTATTGAATTTCTAATATCGAACTAGAAATATCGGTTATTGAATTTTTTTCAAAAAAAAACGCCACCCAGCGTAGGAGAATACGTGCTAGGTGACGGTAATGTTCAATGGGAAAAATAACTTATAGAAGCGAACTCCTAAAAGTGCTATTATGGAATTATATAAAATGTTTTTTTTGACACACAAACAGGTGTGGAAATCGGATTTTGAACTAAGTGATATGTATAATGTGAGGGAAAGTATAATTTGAGAATTTAGGTATTTCTCTTTTTACGGTGCGCAAAACTAATCTTTTTTTTTAGAAACATAAAAGAAATCAACATATTATTCCTACCTAATTTGTAAAGATTAAACTGATTTTATTTCACGGCAAGATCAATTGATAACTCGAATCGATTATCTAAAATTGGTAAAATTAAATCAAGGTGGTTACCTTTAATGACCTCCCTTTTAATATTTAGATTTTTATCTTCTAAAAATAGTGGTTCGACAATTCTAAATGGATTTTTAGAGTCAAAAAAAGACTTCTTATGAATATTTTCAGGAAAAGGAGCATTCATATCTACCACTTCTGAAATGTAGATATACTCCTCCTTTGGAGCCATTTTCCACCGTTGCATGCCATTTTCACTTTGCAAATATAACTTTGGACACTTTCCAACTAACAAAAAGTCAACTCCACAAAAAACATCTTGTGCTTCTTCAGGCTCTAAATTTTTATCACTATGATCTCTCCAATTTCTCACATAATACTCTTTGCGAGCATCTGCTTGAACTTTACCTTTTTTATTAATTAATTCAATTTTTTCATTATAAAAACTATCTCGATACCAAACGGTTTCAATGGAAAACTCAAATCCCTTTCTCTTGAAAAAATCAATATAAAAATCCATCAAAGGTTGAATATTATTTCCATAAATTCTGACTCGACCATTACCATTCATTGGATTAGCTTGCATCAAGTTTTTCACTTTTAATTCAAAAAAATCTTCTTTCCATTTTTCTAGATGCGCTGTCCATTCTGTTTTATAATCTTGTAATTCCATGCAAGCCAATGAAAAGTTAGTTTCTAATTTTTCCATTGCCATAGCTTGAAGCTCCACTTCTGATTTTAAATTTAATAAAATCGAGTACTTCTCGGATCTCCCTTTTTCTTCCCAAAAATTTTCCCCAAGTTTATTCTTTTCACGAATTAAAATATCCAAATCACTCATCAATTGA
Organism: uncultured Saprospiraceae bacterium; assembly: GCA_964352225.1. Lineage (GTDB taxonomy): Bacteria > Bacteroidota > Bacteroidia > Chitinophagales > Saprospiraceae > CAJQQY01. Next base: position 9,587 of record CAYGRM010000115.1, read on the forward strand.
GTAAATAAAAATCCTGACTGAAACCTTTGCATTTGCCTTCGATATTCTCCAGTCAAATCTGCGTAATCGAACTTTTCAATTTCTTCAAAAAGTAAATCAAGTCCCAACGGATCAGAGTCAACTGAAATTTTAATGCCTTTATTTTTCATGGCAACATTTACAATCAATTGATCATCTAGGTCAAAGACATTTATTTTTTTGGAAAGTGGAATAATTAATTCTTGGCGCAACGCTCGTTGCAAATATCTAGCACCATATCGACTATCGTACCCTTGTTTTGATAAATAATCCAAAACCGCATCCTCAATTGTCAAGTCCATTCGGCGATAACGAATCCCTTCGCGTTTTCTGAGTTCCTCTATTTCTCTCTCGACCACATAGCGAACAGTATCTTGAGATAGAGGCTCGAAAGGTATCACTTGATCGATTCGATTATATATTTCAGGTTTGAAATGATCTTGTACCGCTCGCAAATATCTTTGAGAAATTTCTTTATTGTGATTTTTATTTTCAGGCCCAATGATTCTTCTTTGCATGGCAGCAGCTCCAATATTGGACGTCATGATAATTATGGTACTACAAAAATTGACCAACTTCCTCCGACTATCCGTTAATCTTCCTTCACTCAACATCTGCAACAATAGGTCATAAAAATCTGGATGTGCTTTTTCAATCTCATCAAAAAGTAAAACACAAAATGGTTCTCGTCGAACGGTTGAGGTCAATAATCCATCGGAATAAAATCCAGATCCTAATAATTTACTCACCGCATCATAACTCGAATATTCACTCATGTCAAATCGAATCATTCGATCTCGACTACCGAACATAAATTCCGAAAGCACTTTTGCCAATTCTGTTTTTCCAACGCCAGTTGGCCCCACGAAAAGAAAAGAAGCAATTGGTTTTCCTGTTTTAGACAAACCAGTTTTGACGGTACTCAACATATTGACCACGCTTTCTACCGCACTCTCTTGACCAAAAACTGCATTATTAAACTGAGCTTTGATCTTACTCGGAGACATTGGAATTATTGGGTCAACCATAAATGGAGGCATTCCCGTCTCTTCGCAAAAATGACCAATAACTTCTGACCTCGAAATTTCGATCAAAGAATCTCGTTCTTTCGCAGACATCTGATTGAGCAAAATGCTTTCTAAAAATCGAATAGGTTTCCCGGGGAAACCAGAGTAAGGAGTAAATCGATTATTCAATCGAATGGTTTCCTGAATAGCCTCGGCCTCCAGTTTAATTTTATTTTTATTAGAAAGGTCTTTTACTTTTTTTAAAATGATATCCTCCAAATCATCTTTGGGGGTTTCCATAGAAATGATTTCAAAGTTGGATAAAAAATTCGAACTACGCAGTTCTATAATTCCTTTTTCTTCATTCGTACATTCAGAAATAATCGTCAACTCCCCTCGACTGATATATGGCAATAAATATTCAGCAATACTGATACTATTCCCTTGATATTTTCCAACCTCAAATAGTTCTAATAAATTCCGGACAAATAGAATATCGCCACTATTCGTTAATTCTTTTACTAGCGGGATAATATTGTCTTGCCATCCAGTATCTCGGGTTAATTCTTTAATCAAGACCGAAGCACTCGTTTCCCAGATTTGACCTCGAAAATTTTCTTCTTTTCTTCGATATTCCAACTCCCAAACTAAAGCTGTTTTCCCAACTCCAGAAGCGCCAACTAACAATACATTCCGAATAGAATTACCTTTCATAGCTCGAATCAGACGATTCATTTCTGCCTTTCTGCCATAGGTTGTTTTCTCAACTATATTCAATTTAGTCGCCACTTTGGGTAACCATTGGTCGCTTTGTAGCTCTTCCTTATCTTCTAATTCAGATGGTGTAGGGAATTTTATTTCAATATCATGTCGCAATAATTCAACTTCATTATACCAGATCGCATCAACGATTCCATGAACCGAACCTAGTCTACGTGTTCTGCTAAAATCTTGTAAAATAACTCCAACTAGATTAGTTTCTATTTCAATTTCCGTTTCTGCAAAGGCTTCTAATTGTAACGCTGGAACCACACACCAAAAACCACGATTATTTTTTTTGTAAAAAAAATCAAACTCCAATTCAATACTTGGATAAGAAAAACCATCTCTAGACCTTGGAACGGGAACTAATACTTTTGATTTTATAAAATCTCCACTTTGCCAATGATCCATAATATCTTTTAATCTTCCCTTATTAGTAACATTTCGTTGATAATCATTTGCAAAGGATTTTGCTACTTTTTCTAGTGATTGAGAAAATCGCATCAATCCGAGATCATGTAAAGGTGTCAACCCTGGCGAGCCAGTTGTATAGTGTAATTTGAAAGCAAAAAAAGGAATAGTAACAGTATAAGGCATTGGATAAACTGAAAATATTTTTCTTAAAAAATTGAGTTGCACAAGATAATAGATTTGTTGGAAAGGAAAAATTTTGGACGTCGGACGTAAAACAAAAAAAAGCGCAACCTTTTCAAGATTGCACTTCCCTTTTTATACTAAAGTAAAAATCTATTTATTTTATGCAGCTGCATCTGTGTAACCCCAAGAAAATTGAGTTTCATATTTTTTCAATGCACCTTTTTTTAATATTTTTCTCGCTTCTGGATCAAAATATAACATTCTCAATACCTCTGAAAATCCTTGCACATTTTGTTGAAAATTATCGTGCTCAACCATCATTCCACAAGTTGGATCCATGGTCTCCTCAAGACTCTCAGATTCATAACAGACAACTGGTAAGCCAAATGAAAATGCTTCCGTAATAAGACGAGTAATATTATCTTTAGATGGTAATATCATGACCGAAGCATTTTTATACCATTCTTCTATTTCTTCTTGCTCACTCCACGAGACGATTTCAATTACTTTTTTGATTCCAAGCCTCTCCGCTTTTTCTTCAATATGATCTAGCAATATTCCTTTGCTAACCATAATTAATTTCATTTGTTTCTGATGTTTTGAAGTAACGTCACAATATAAATCTGCAAACGATTCTAAGGCTACATCGATTCCTTCTTTGTGAATAAATTCACCAAGTGATAATACGTTAAATTTGGACATTCTCTTTAATTTTCTACTATTGGTCAAATCTGATTTTAAGCAATCAAAAAAAATCAATAGCTCATGGTTATAAAAATTTTAATAAAAAAGAGATGTTCGAATAGTGCTTAAAGATATACTTCTAGATTTTTTATTTTTAAAACTAAAAAATGCAAACAATTAAATTAATTAGGAGTACAACAAGAAGGGAAGGTTATTTTTTATAACTGTTGGTATGCAAATCATTTGCCTAAAAAGAACAGTTTTAAGAAATCGTACCATTTGATTAGACAAATATTGTGACTTTTTTTATGTTAAAAAAAATCAAAAAAATACCTAGAGAAAAAATCATCATTCACGTTAAAAAAAAATTATAACTATAACAAACTAACTCAAAGCATATTACACTTAGAAATTAAAACCCAATTAACACTTCGCCAATCTTAGCTTATTTATTGCCCCAATTACTACCACCGCCTGTGACTATTTTATTCGTCTAATTTTGATTAATAATCATAAGATATTTTCCTTCTCATTCAAGGAAAATTTACCTTTGCCCCAATAATTGAATCAATTATAGCAGTTATTGAGATTATTACCTAAATTTACATACACCTCTTTGACGAGTATCAATAGTCAAAATAAGCACTAGCCCTCTATCAGAACAAATAAATAAAATACACAGAATTAAAATAAGTTCTTTTGAATACTTTTAATTGATGAAGAGAAAATTTTCCCCAAAGAAAATATTTATTGTAGAGGATGACCCCCTTTACACTAAAATAATTAAGTATGTTTTGGAATTGGATCCAGAACATGAGGTGCATGTATTTACTACCGGAAAGGAATGTATTGATCACTTATACTTAAACCCCATCTTAGTGACCTTAGACTATACACTTCCTGATATGACGGGTTATAATGTGATGGAAGCGATCAATAAATACAATTCGAATATTGGAATCATCGTACTTTCTGGACAACCTGAAATTTCCGTCGCAGTTGATTTCATGAAGGCAGGAGCCTACCTTTATATTGTTAAAGATGATGATACCAAAGACAAACTACTGCTTACCGTTCAGCGCTTAAAAAAACAAATCAAACTCCAAGAAGAAGTTGAGTTTCTTAAAGATGAATTAGGTGACAAATACAATATTGCTACCAATCTGATTGGAAAAAGTAAACCAATGCTTCGAGTTCAAAAGCTAATTTCCAAAGCTGTCCAGACTAATATCTCGGTTACTATTCAAGGTGAAACTGGAACAGGAAAAGAGGTCGTCGCTCGAACGATTCATTACAGTTCAAATCGAAAAAAAGGAAATTTCATCGCGGTCAATGTTACTGCCATACCAAAAGATCTTTTGGAAAGTGAATTATTTGGATATGAAAAGGGAGCCTTCACAGGAGCTTCAACTCGCAAAATTGGTCAATTCGAAATGGCCAATAATGGAACGCTGTTTTTAGATGAAATCGCGGAAATGGATATTTCCCTTCAATCTAAATTACTGCGAGCACTCCAAGAAAGAGAAATAACTCGAGTAGGTGGTACACAAAATATTCCATTTGATGCGAGATTAATTGTAGCAAGCCATCGTAACTTGGCTGAAGAAGTTGAGAAAGGAAATTTTAGAGAAGATTTATATTATAGGTTACTTGGATTACCAATAGAGATTCCTCCGCTAAGAGAGCGAGGAAATGACATTTTTCTTTTAGCAGATTACTTCTTAAAAAGTTTTTGTCAGGACAATAAACTGCCAATGAAAACACTTTCCAAAGAAGCCAAAGAAAAATTAATCGGTTATAGTTTTCATGGAAATGTTCGTGAATTAAAAGCAATTATCGATCTAGCGGGAGCAATGTCAGAAGGAAAGATTATCGATCAAGGTGATATCCAATTTAATAGTCCTAGGGGCAAAGAATCATTTCTGGATAAAGAAATGTCAATCAAAGAATACAATCATAAAATTATTCATCATTATTTAGAAAAATACGATAATGATGTTTTATTAGTTGCCAAAAAATTAAAAATTGGGAAATCCACGATTTATAGAATGTTAAAAGCAAGTGAGTAGTTAACTATTGAAATCAAATTTTTATGTAACTTACATAAGTTAAAAACCTAAAAATCATCTAACTACATCCTTAAAATTAGTCCTTATATTTTTTATGAATAACTCTCAAAATAAAATTGGTTCCCTGCCTGTTGATTATGGGATTCATATCTTAAACCACTCCTCCGATAAAATCATTGTCATTGATCACGATTATCGATTAAAATATTTTAACCCAACTGCTCAAAAATATTCATTTCTATTCGGTATTGATCAACTTGAATTGGGTATCAAAATGCTTCCATCAAGAGAAATAAAATTTTGGAAAAAAGCTTTTGATCAAGCACTAGCCGGAGAAGTTTTAGAATTCAAGAAAGTATATCTAATTAAAGATGAAAAATATACCGATCTGGTAAACATCTATCCCATTAAAAATTCGAAAGGAGAAGTTACGGAAATATCATTTCATGCAAAAAATTTTGAGGTAGGCTCATTTATCCAAAAGGATCTTTTAGAACATGAAAATTTATTTCAGAGTCTTTTCGAGACCAGTCCTAATGGGGTAACTATCCGAAAATTTAAAACGCAGCAACTTCTAGGTTTTAACCTTAAAATATGCGAGCTGTTTGATTGTACTCCTGATGAATTTCGAACTTATGATCGCTCTAATTTTGTATTTTATGAAAATACAAATGAGATAACCGAACAAATGAAATTGCTGGAGCAAGACAGAATCGAAAATTTTAAAATTGAAAAGCAATACAAGAAAAAAAATGGAGATGTTTTTTGGGGCGTAGCTACTCGCTCAATTTTCAAAATTGGAGATGAAACCTACCAGATTGGAATTTTAGAAGATATCAGTAAACAAAAACAATTTGAAACAAAACTTATTAAAAATGAAGCAAAGGTAAAATCCATTTTTAATAGTACAACTGATAAAATATTTGCCGTAGATAAAAACTATAAACTGATTGACTCCAACCAAGCTGCCTTAAAAATTCTTGCCAACTATAATTTGAACAAATCTCATCATGAAGTCCAACTTTCGGATTTCGATTTTTCAGGTGACAATCCATGGAAACCAAAATTAGACCGAGCATTCAAGGGCGAAGAATTTAATTTTGAAGCACCTTATGTTGCTGATGGTCAAGATAAATTTGATCTGATCACACTTTCTCCTCTAAAAAATAATGATGGGAAAATCATCGGTGCAACTATTTACGGAAAAGAAATTACAGAAATTAAAAATATTCAAAAAGCACAAGAACAAAGGGAAGCAAGATTGCAGCTTGCGCCGCGACTACCTAAATAAGGTTATTGGGAATTGGATGTAAAAACTAAAATGCTCAATTGGTCAAAAGGATCCTACAAAATATATGGATTCCCCGTTGGAGAAGAATCTATCAGTTTGGAAAAATACTACAGCATGACCCATCCTGATGATCGAGAAACTTTTAAAACCGCACTCGAATTAGCCATCAAGGAAGGAAAACCATTTGGATTACATTGTAGAAAAATAAAACCCGATGGAAAACTTTTATATACTTTCGGACATTGCGAACCTTATGTAGAAAATGGAATTGTCACTAAAGTTTTTGGAGCAATTCAAGATATTTCCACCGAGGGTGAAATTAAAAATGAGTTAGTAAAAAATGAAGCAAAGGTTAGAGCGATATTAAATAGTACCAATGACAAAATTTTCGCCATAGACCCTGATTATAAATTAATTGATTTCAATGAGCCTGCCGCCAAAACTTTACCTCTCTTATTTGAATTAGAAAAATTAGAAATAGGGGTCGAAATGTTGGCTCAATCCCCAAAAACTAGAAACATTTGGATTGGCCATTATAACCAAGCACTAGCGGGGGAAAGAGTTAATGTAGAAAAAAAATATACTCATGATGGAGAAACTAAAACTGATATCGTCACCCTTTCCCCTATCCTAAATGATTCGGGAAAAGTTATCGGAGTAACTGTTTTTGGAAAAGAAATTACTGACCTTCAAAACACCAAAAAGGCCTACAGAGATACCCAAATAAAATTGTTGGATGCTCAAAAACTAGGAAAAATTGGAAATTGGAAATATGATGTTCGAACCCAAAAAATCACTTGGTCAAATGCAACGCTACATCTTTTTGATTTCGATTTAAATGAACCTTCTCCTACTCTTAAAGAATTAATTGAGTTAATTCCTCCTGAGGAATTTACTGAGTTAACTGAAGCCGTTTATGCTTCATTAAAAAAAGGTATACCTTACGAAAGAGAATCTCGACTCAAAACCAAAACAGGTCGATACATTTATACTATTGGAAAGGGAACGCCAACTTTAGATGAAAATAACAACCTAATTACATTCGAAGGCACCATCCAAGATATTACCGAATTAAAAGAAAAAGAGGAGAATATCCAAAATACAAAACAAAAATATCGAGATCTTTTTGAAGATGTTTACGATGCTATTGTCATTGTCAATAAAGAGGGTTACATGACAGATTGCAACTCAGCAGCAGAGAGATTAATTGGTTACTCCAAGGAAGAACTAAGCAAAATGTTAATCAAGGATATCGTCCATCCTGACGATCAAGAAACGTCCGAAAAATATTTAGAAAAACTAATTACTGAAGGATATTATAGTAATTATCAAGGACGAATAATTACTAAAAATGGACAAGTGAAGTATATCCAAGTTAACTCCAACGCTATTTAT
>CAYGRM010000116.1:0-9614 GCA_964352225.1 uncultured Saprospiraceae bacterium
GGCAAAACATGCAAAAAATTAAAGGAAGAAATCTATTCATAATAGTTGGATTGTTTTGTTGAAAAATAATTTAAGTGTTTGAATTTTACTTTTACAAGCATATGTCAAAAGTTTTAAAAAAGTAAATACCCTTAATTCGTTTTTTCTATAAAAAACATAATGCACCGACTCCATATTTCCCAAATTCCTTCCTCCTAAATTCTAAATTATTCATAATAAACCTATCTTTGCGCTTTGAGAAAATAATAATAAAAATACTTCAATCAATATGCAAATCACAGAACCACAAGTCACCCTTGAAATCGCAAAAAATTTAGGGCTTACCGAAGAGGAATTTAATAAAATCCAAGAGATCATGGGGCGCATGCCTAATTTTACAGAGTTAAGTATTTACTCTGTGATGTGGTCAGAACATTGCTCCTACAAAAACTCAATTACCCTATTAAAAACCCTTCCAACGGATGGCGACAATATGCTTGTTGAAGCTGGAGAAGAAAATGCTGGATTGATTGACATTGGAGGCGGATTGGGTTGTGTTTTTAAAATAGAATCTCATAATCATCCTTCAGCTATTGAACCTTATCAAGGTGCAGCAACAGGTGTGGGTGGAATTCATCGAGATATTTTCACGATGGGAGCTCGACCGATTGCCGCTTTAAATTCTTTACGTTTTGGAAATATTGATAAAAAACATACTCAACATTTAGTAAAAGGTGTGGTAAGTGGAATTGGTGATTACGGAAATTGCTTTGGTGTTCCAGTTGTTGGTGGTGAAGTTTATTTTAATGATTCCTACAATCAAAACATTTTGGTAAATGCCATGTCAGTTGGAATAGTAAAAGCTGGTGAAACTTGTTCAGCTTGTGCAGATGGGCCTGGGAATCCAGTTTTCATTGTTGGATCTGCAACTGGTAAAGATGGTATTCACGGAGCGACTTTCGCTTCAGCAGATTTGACGGAAGACTCTGCAGATGATTTGCCAGCAGTTCAAGTAGGTGATCCATTTCAAGAAAAATTATTGTTGGAAGCATCATTAGAAGCCATTCAGACTGGCGCTGTTGTGGGAATGCAAGATATGGGCGCAGCTGGAATTACTTGCTCAACTTCAGAGATGAGCGCTAAAAGTAAAACTGGAATGAAAATCAACTTGGATAAAGTTCCAACTCGGCAAGCAAATATGCAACCATTTGAAATCCTTTTGAGTGAGAGCCAAGAACGAATGTTGATTGTTGGTGAAAAAGGAAAAGAACATTTATTGGAAGCTGTTTTTGAAAAATGGGATTTGGAATGTGAGTTGATCGGTGAAGTGACAGATACTGGAATGATCGAATATTATAGTCATGGAGAACTAGTCGCACATGTTGACGCTGACTCATTAGTCCTTGGTGGTGGTGCTCCTATTTATACTCGTGAAACGGCAGTTCCCAAGTATTTTGAAAAAATCAAAGCTTACAATATTGATAATATCAAGGAACCCAACAATATTTTAGAAACAGCTAAAGCAGTATTTGCCTCGCCAAATATCGTTTCTAAAAGATGGGTTTATGAGCAATATGATTCGATGGTTAGAACGAATAGTATTTCGACTAACCAACCTTCAGATGCAGCATTAGTTCGAGTAAAAGGAACGGATAAAGCATTGGCGGTAACTACAGATTGTAACTCAGCTTATGTTTATGCTGATCCCTATGTAGGTGCCATGATTGCGGTTTCAGAAGCGGCTCGAAATATTTCGTGCTCAGGTGGAATTCCTGCTGCGATTACCAATTGTTTGAATTTTGGAAATCCTTATAATCCCGAAGTATATTACCAATTTTCCAATGCGATTAAAGGAATGGGAGAAGCTTGCAGAAAATTCAATACACCGGTTACCGGTGGAAATGTGAGTTTTTATAATCAATCTGTGATGCCAAATGGTGGAACGGAGCCAGTCTACCCAACTCCGACTATCGGAATGCTTGGAATTTTAGATGATTATAGAAATCAAATGACCCTAGGATTTAAAGCCGAAGGTGATTTAATTTTTATGTTAGGAAATGCGAAAAACGATATTTCAAGTTCTGAGTATTTAAGAGTTATTCATGATGTTCATCACTCTCCTACTCCACATTTTGAATTGGAAGAAGAATTTGAATTACAAAAAAATATCCAAGAACTAATTTCTGAAAAATTAGTTGCGTCGGCTCACGACATCTCAGAAGGTGGATTATTTGTAACTTTGATGGAAAGTGGAATGGTTGGAGGTTTAGGATTTGAAATAAATACAGATCCTGCATTCCGAAAAGATGCATACTTGTTTGGAGAGGCACAAAGTCGAATAGTTGTTTCGGTTAAACCTTGGAATGAGTTGACTTTTTTACATTTTTTAGAGAAACAAAACATTGCTCATACTCAACTTGGAAAAGTTTTTGGAAGTAATGTGGCAATAGACGGCAAAGATTTTGGTGGTATAAAGGAATGGAAAAACGTTTATGACAATACATTGAAAAACAAATTAGAAGAATAATAGTTTTAATTAGAGGCTTAAGGAAAATTATTTGATAAGAAAAACTAATTATTCCTTTTGCATATAATTAACCCTGTGATCAGGTCATTTTTAATAAAAATTTTGTCTTATGAATATTAGAAAATTTAGTTCATTTTTAGTTTTTGCGCTTTTGGTTTTTCTCAATTTTAATTGTGGAGAATCTGATAGTTCATCTACGACCAATGTTACCAACCCAGCAGCAAAACAAGTTAAAAACGATACTCCACAACCAGTCGCTCCAAATACTTCTGTAACAGGTAGTGCAATTTTAACTGGTAATTTTACCAATGGCGGCAATTTAAAGATTTTCGTAGATGAGTCCAATATCGAAAACTCAAATCGAGTAGTTGGTAAAGCTGAAATAGACAGTAATGGAAATTTTGAAGTACCTATTTCAGAGGGTTTTAAAGCTGGAGTTTATAGAGTTAGAATTGGTGCTCAAAAAGCATATTTAATTACGACTGGTGCTGAAAAATCAATTAGACTTTCTGGGGATTTAAACCAAATTAATACTTTTGGATTTAAAGTAGAAGGAGCACCTGCCACTCAAGAATTCATGGATTTGATGAAAGGATTTGTTGCTAAAAGACCTTCCGCAGAGGAAGCAAAAGATCGACTAATGAAAGTGAAAAACCCGATGGTGATGGCATGGGCTTCACATTTAGTATATCCTCCTAGCAATAATCCGTCTTCCACTCAATTAAAATTAGAGGTTCAAAAATTGGCGTTAGCTCAATTGCAAAAGCTTTCTCCAGGAAGCTCCATGGCTGCAGATTTACAAAGAGTAATTCCTCAAGAAGAGGCACAAATTGCGGCACTTTTAGCTACGCAAAAAATTAAAATTGGACAAAAAGCTCCAAATATTTCCATGAAATCTCCTGATGGAAAAACTTATTCTTTAAGTGATTTAAAAGGAAAAGTGGTATTAATTGATTTTTGGGCGAGCTGGTGTGGACCTTGTCGAAGAGAAAATCCTAATGTGGTAAAAACTTATAAAGAATATAAGGATAAAGGATTTGAAATATTTAGTGTTTCACTTGATGGAATTCATCCTAAAGTTTTACCAAGGTTAAAGGACCAAGCTCAAATCGATCAACAAACTGAGGCTGCTAAAAATAAATGGGTTGCCGCAATTGAAAAAGATGGATTACTTTGGGACTATCACGTAAGTGATTTGAAGCATTGGGGATCACTAGTAGCTAAAACTTATGGAGTTTCCTCTATTCCTAAAACTTTCCTCTTAGATCGTGATGGAAAGATTGCTGCCATTAATCCAAGAGGTCCTGCTTTAGAACCTGCCTTGAAAGAGTTATTATAAAAAATCATTGATGATTTTTAGAAGCTAGAAAGGTCTATGATCTTTCTAGCTTTTTTTTTGTTTAAAAGCTAAATTTTTATGGAAACAGAACTAAAAATATATTGAGGTGTATTATTATTGTAACATTTTATTATTTGAATTCGTCCTCTTTTCATAACCTACATTTCACAAAACCCTTTATCAAAACGACGATTTATGAAAGCTCCATCATTGCTAATTTTCTGCTTTTTATTTTTAGCTAACCTTACTCACTCACAATCTGATAAAATTACGCTTCGAGGTAAAGTCATTGATTCTTCTACCAAAGAACCTTTGGCCTATGCACATATCGGAATACCCAAAATTGGAATTGGTACGACTACAAGTGAAAAAGGGATATTTGAATTTAAAGTACCTCAAAATATTTTTGAAGATGAATTAACTGTTTCTTTTTTAGGTTACAAATCATTTTCTAAAAAAGTAAAACATTTAAAAAATCCTTCTACTATCGAATTGACCCAAAGCGAGGAAGATTTATTGGAAGTAGAAGTTCTAGGTCCAGCAGCAGTTGAAAATATTGTACGGAAAGCGGTCAAAAGAATTCCTAAAAATTATCCAACTTATTCACATACTGATTTAGCATTTTATCGAGAATCTCGAACAAATGATGATTCGACCTATATCTATTTGGCTGAAGGAGTTTTAAATGTTTATAAAAAAAGTTACAAGAGTTCAAAGGAAGGGCAAGTAAGCTTGGTGCAAGGGCGAAAAATTAATTTGGCAAATCCATTGGATACGACGATCAGTAGAGGATTTACCTCAGGTCATATGGCGCCTCACCGTTTTGATTTTGTGTATAATCGGGAAGATTTTTTAATGGAAGAATTCTTTCCTGTCTATGAATATTGGATTGAAAGTATGACCACTTATAATGGAAAATCAGTATATATTATTGGTTTTAATAAAGATTATAATGCCTCAACAACTGAGGGAGAAAAAGGGAAAAGTGTTGAAAAAGGTCGAGGAGAAGGAGGTGGCTGGAGATGGAGTTGGCGTTCAAAAAGACCTAAAAAAATTGCTGCTAGAATGAAAGGCAGGATTTATATTGAAAAAGAATCTTATGCAATTATCAAAGGAGAATTTGAGATTACTCCCGAAGGATTAAAAAAATATGATGATTATCCTTTGTACTCAGGCAACTGGAAAGGGAATTCCTATGTAGTCAATTATCAAAAACTAGGAGACAAATGGTACTTTAGCGATGCCTTCCGAAAAGGATTATATGGTGGTGGTGGAATTTATACCAATGAAGTGAAAATCACTCAAATCAATCCTGAAAAATCTTCCCCTCTTCCTTATTTAGATAGAATGTCTAGAAATCAACAATTTACAAAAATGACGGGAAGTTATGATCCTGATTTTTGGGCAAACTATAATACGACACCCATGAGTGAAGGATTAGCTGCAAGTATGGAGCAACTAAAAAATGCTGACATCGCTCGTAAAGCATTAGACCCAGTTTACTTGGCAGAGCTACAACTACGACGAGATTCTATTCAATATGTCAAACGACAGCAAGAATTGGAAAACGAAGAAAAAGAATTCGATTTTGATATGAGTGAAATGAAAAATTCAACTTTGGTTAATCGGACGCAAAAGAAAAAGCGGAAAAGAGATTTTAATCGATTTAGATCTTATTACGGATTAGGAACTCATTTAATTTCATCAGGGGTTGACAAAATGGGAGTTACAATTCTAACTGATGATGAACCAAGGGAAACTATCCTGAGTATTACCGATGATATCAAAAATAGAGAATTTGAGATTATTGGAAATTTAGGGTTTGACTTTTACCTCCAACGTAACTTGTTTATTAGAGCTAATACTGTTTTTGATTTTGCTGATAGTCGGTATAAAGAACGTTCTATCGGAATGGGATTAAGCATGAATTTATCTAAACAACGTCCCTTCTTTTTGCGAACGGTAGCTGAGTATTCTAGTTTTAAATACTATCGGAAAATTGGTATTGCAGATAATGATTTTGGAAAATTTAAAATAGAGGGAGAAAAATTTAAAGCCAATAATATCAAAGTAAATTATGGCAGTCGTACAAGAAATTTAAAAATCTCCGCTGAGTTAGCGATTGAATTAAATCCAGGGCGAGAGTTTTATTTAAGAGGAACTTACTTTATGCCGTTTTCCAGAAGACAAGATATTTGGTTGCAAGAGCGGAGAGAATTGTTTAGGAAAAAAACGGGTGTTGAGGTGGATAATTCGAGAGTTCGGGTTACACAGAATGATGTACCTTTTGAGGGACAGATTCTACCAGATGAGACCATTAAGATTTCGTTTGGGTGGGTATTTAAATAAAAGAAATTCTTTAAAATATGGTGGAGAAAAGACTTTTCACCTAATCCAATTATAGGAAAGGACCCAAAGGAAAGATTATCACAAATGAAGTTCCCACATCTTGCTTGGTAATGAATTCTATTTGTCCTCGATAAAATTCAATTATCCTTTTACAAATTGGCAAACCAAGCCCAGTTTGAGAAGAAGTTACAGAAAATTTTGGATCAAATATATTTTCCATAATTGCAGGATCTATACCTATTCCATTATCTTCTATTTCAATAACTGCGCAATTATTTGAAACTGTTAAATGGATATTAATTTTACCAATTCGATCCTCAGGGATAGAATTTTCTGCATTAGAAATAACATTATTTAGCACTTCTTTAAGGTGCTGATCATCAATATTGATAATCAGGTTTTGCTCTTTACCTGCATCTATATTTAAATCATATTGATGTTCCTCCTGCTGAGTATAATTGTGGAAAAAACTTTCGAGGAAGGTTTTCAACTCAATCGGTTTGACCTCTGGTGTTTCTAATTTAGCAAACAACTTGAACTGAGAAGCTATCTTTGACAAACCATCCACTTTATCAATCAAGCCTGTAGTGATTCGTTGGACAGACTCTGATTCGCCTGAGTTCATTTCATTGACGATTCGGGTTAGAAATTGAATATTAAGGCGCAAAGGCGTAAGCTTATTATTTATTTCGTGAGCTATTTGTTGAGCCATAATTTGCCACGCTCCTTCTCGTTCACTTCTAATTAATTCTTTCGTAGTGACCTCTACTTTATCTACCATCTTATTATACTCAGAGATTAGTTGTCCAATCGCGTCATCTCCTTTCCAGGCTAACTTTTCATTTTGTTTTCCTAATTTAAAATTACTTAGTCGATTAGCTAGTAGCTCTAATGGTTTAGTAAGCAAACCAATTAATAACAATCCCCCTCCCCAAGCAATGAGTAATAAAAAGACATATACATTTAACAATTTATTCATCATCACAGACATGTATGGAGCCGTACCAATTTCTGATTCGAAAGAAGAAATCGATATAACTCCTTCCATTTGATTATTTTTAAATATCCCAAAATAAGTGCGAAAATAAGGTTCGTTACTAGTTTCTGAATATTGTCTCTTTACTAGAATTAGAGAAACATTTTCAGCTAACTGGCTGATTACTTTTTTATCAATCAACTTTGGTGAAGGACTATTTTTAGCTGTTGCAAAAGAACTGACAATTAACGATCCATCATTTTTATAAAAGTCAATATCAAACTTTTCTCTTGCTGATAATCCAGATAAATAATTACTTGTAAAGTCTTCTAATTTCCACCCGTATTGCTCTTTTTCCTCTAATATTTCATCGCGAACAGTCTCTGAAGTATGATGTAATCTTTCATAAGAAATAACAGAATTATTTTGATCTAAAAAGTAGAATGTAGTGATGGTAATAATGAAAAATAACAAACAAGTGATCCCGATAAGAATGATTTGAATTCGATCTTGAAGGGGTTGTTCTTGCCAATGAACTATTATATTTTTCTTTAAAAGTAATAAACCAAAAATCTCTAATAAAAGGACAAGACCTAATAATAGGCTGAAAAAAAAAGCAAAATTTGAAATCCAAATTTGAACCTCTGATAAAGGTTCTCCAATTAAAACAAAAATATCTTTAGAATGTCGATAGGCTAAAACATCAAAACCTTGTAATTCTATTTTTTCCCCTTTTCCAATTGGAGGGAGTTCAACATCCAAAATATGCGAATCAAAAGCATAGGAATTGGAAAGAATAATTTTTGACTTATCGATAACTGCAAAATGAAAATCCTCTAAATCATTTAACTTTTTATAAGGCTGATGAGGTGAATAAATACTTCGCCTAAACTTGGAATTTAATTTAAATGATATGGCATATCCTTCTGGAAAAAAGATAGTATAATTAGGAATATGGGATTCGTCAATAGTTAATAAAGGTTGGTGAAATTTCACCGTGGAATCCACTCTATTTTCTTCAAAAGTAATGCTGTAATTGGAAGCTAGATAATCGTTATTGATCCATTGCTTTTCCCAAAAATCATTTTTATTAATTTCATTTGATAAAGTTTTTTCAATATTTATCAAGTCTATTAAAATTTGCTCAGCCAAGGTATCTTGTTTCTCTGCTAATTGTTGAGCGTACCTAATGTGCCTACCTGCATTTGATTCTTCATGCATCCAAAAAATTAGGGAACTATTTATACCAGCACAAAACAATAGTAAAAAGACCACTTTAAGAAAACGACTTTCGACGAAATAATTAATAAATGCCTGAAAAGTACAAAGACTACCAAATGTTACTAGAACAATCCAAAAAGGGAATTGAGAAGGTAAAAGCGCATAAATTAGGCTTGATAAAAATCCTACAGATAGCAGAAATAAAATCTTATTTTTTAGCGTATCGATAGCTTGCCAGATTTTATTGAGATGAATGGCAAACCTTTTTAATAATAAATATTGAGCTAGGAATATTATCAGTAATATTAGAATATCATTGAAAGAAGTATTGAAGATTTTGTAAATATCGAAGTCTGATATTTGAAAAAGAAATAACTCTAAACTAAATGGAATAAAGGAATTGATGGCTATTAGCCACAGGATGGATGAGATGTTTTTTTTACGTGTTAGGTTCATATTTTGTAGTCATGGCTAATATTCAAAATAATTGCAAAAAATGCACCATATTTTCAAATATTTAGAGTGCAATAGACTATTTTTTTAACCAAAGGCAAAAAACTATTTAATGAGAACTTTCACTTTCCTTAGCTAATCGTTTACCGTAATGCACATACCAATGCAAGTGCTTGCTAGTTTGGTAATTACCGACATTAGACGATATTCTGCAACCTCCATAGTTATCTTCCAACATTTTAGTAACGAAGGTGATCGCCTCAAAAAAATCTTTATTCAACTCTGTATTATTTGGATAGTGAGAAAGTGAGTCAATATGCGTTTTTGGAATAATGACTACATGATGTTCCCAATAGGGTTTGGTGTGGTGGAATGCCATCACGTTTTTTGTTTCAAAAATTATTTCAACTTTTAGCTTACCCGGTATGATTTGTTGGCAGTAAATATCTTGCATAAAATTTATTTATTTATTTAATTGCTAGCTTCCATTTTATTCGCCCTTTTCGATTCCCACCAACGGCAAGTTTGAAAAAAAACTTCCCTAACCTTATCGTCACTTTTGGGCATGGCTTAACAGATCCAATTTATGATACTTCAAATGTTATGTCTCGAACGATTCTTTTAATTCCACTTTTGCTTTTGCCGAAGGAGTGGGATAAGTTTTCTTTGGATTCTTTTTTAAAAGGGAGGAAAGGGTGAATAGGTTTGGGAAAAGCAAGCAGCAAGCATTTATCTGCTTGCTGCTTGCTTTTTTTGTACTTGTATAATTG
>CAYGRM010000116.1:9624-17337 GCA_964352225.1 uncultured Saprospiraceae bacterium
TTCACCTTCCCCGACTCTTTCTCTCTGAGTAGAAATCAAAAATGTTCCTTCAGATTCCCTTTTAAAAGGAGGTTTTTTATCAGGACTATAAAAAAAATTAGTCCACCCAGATTTTTCTTTATTACTCTCTCCACTTAGCTTTATATATAGAGGAGATTCATTTCTAAGAATATCAATATAATTTTGAAAAAATTTGGAGCTCTTATAAACTTTGCCAAACAAGTTAAATCCAGGCGAATAATATTCTGTTTTGTCAATATCGAAATCAGGTTTTTGAGGCAATTTACGGGAGTTGGAGAAGAAAATCATTATTGTAAATTCAAGGTTATTGATTATACCGTAGATCCTTTTTCCTTCTTCTTCTGTATTTACTTGAGTACTATTCTCATGACCACTTATTGTTATTGAAAAATCATAAGGAACTTTTTCTCCATCTGGCCTTTGGAATTCATTTCCATTAGCTAATTCAACAGTATAGTTTTTACACTTGATATTAATAAATTTAAAAGAAGATTTAATCGCCATAATGTTTATTTTTTATTCTCTGTATGAGGGCAGGTGCTTCTAAAAATGACTTTTAGGATCGTGTTAAAACCATCGCCGTCCGATTAGGCAGATAAACTTGCAACCACTCTCCCCCATTTTCCTCAAAAGATTCATAACTGACAGACTCATCTATTCTATCATGTCCTCCAAATTCTTTTGCATCAGAGTTTAAGATGATTTGATATTTTCCTTTTTTAGGAGCTGGAAATTTATAATTAGGAATAGAGTTCACAGGATGAAAATTAAATAAAAAGACAAATTCTTTTTTCTCAAAAATTATCACATGATTCTGAGTATCCATATTTAATTTATGGGCTACCGAATCCGTTAATATATTGTTATTTCTAAAAAAGGAAATCATGGTCTGATCAAATTCATTCAACCATTCATACTTTAAAGCCGGATTATCAACCAAAGACCATTGTCTTCGAGCATATTTATGACTCCAATTATTGCCCTCTCTTGGGAAATCAATCCACTCAGGATGTCCAAATTCATTTCCGATAAAATTCAAATATCCTTGTCCTCCCAAACTGATTGTGACTAATCGAATCATTTTATGCAAAGCAATTCCTCGCTCAATCACCCAGTCTGGATCTTCCTTTTTCATGTGAAAATACATCTCCTTATCCATCAACCAAAATGCTAATGCTTTATCTCCTACCATTGCTTGATCGTGAGATTCAGCATAGGCGATAGTTTTTTCTCGAAATCTCCGATTGTTCAATACCTCCCAAATTTCATGGATATTCCAATCTTCATCTTTTGAATGTTTTAATAGTTTTATCCAAAAATCAGGAATCCCCATCCCCAAACGATAATCAAATCCTAAACCACCATCCTCGTTTGGTTGACAAAGTCCAGGCATTCCACTCATGTCTTCAGCAATGGAAAGAGCATTTGGATTGAGTTCATGAATTAATTGATTTGCCAATTGAACATAAATTAATGCATCCCAATCAACCCCTTCTTTAAAGTATTTATCATAATGATCGAAACTCATAAAATGCCCATGATGGAGATATAACATCGAAGTCACTCCGTCAAAACGAAACCCATCAAAATGAAACTCCGTCATCCAATAATTCAAATTAGATAACAAAAATCGCCTGACCTCATCTTTTCCATAATTAAATAATTTAGAGTCCCAAGCTGGATGATAACCTCGATCACCTTCGTGAAAGTATTGTTGTTTGGAACCATCAAAATCGTTTAACCCATCTAAAACATTTTTCACCGCGTGTGAATGAACTACATCTAAGATCACCGCAATTCCTAATCCATGAGCTTTGTTAATTAGATATTTTAAATCTTCTGGAGTGCCAAATCGAGAAGAGGGAGCAAAATAATTACTCACATGATAACCAAAAGAACCATAATATGGATGCTCTTGAATCGCCATCATTTGAATACAATTATAACCTAGCTTATGAATACGCGGTAAAGTTTCATTCGCAAATTGCAGATAGGTTCCAACTTCTTCTTCCTCTGAAGCCATACCAATATGACATTCATAAATTAATGGTGAGGTATCTTTCCCATAATCAAAGTCATCATCAGTCCATGTAAAAGCATTGTTAGGATTCCAGATTTGCCCTGCAAAAAGATGCGTTTCTGGATCTTGGAAAACTCTTGTTATATATACTGGAACTCGATCTCGAACTTCGCCATTAGAATGAATTTGCACTTTAATGAGTTGCTCGTGTTGGAGAGCAGGTTGTCCATTTTCATCGGGTACAAATATTTCCCAAAGTCCATCTTCTTTTTTAAACAATGGGTGTTTCTCTCCATCCCAACCATTAAAATCTCCAATCAAAAAAAGTGCATCAGCTGCTGGTGCCCATTCGCGATAGTACCATCCTCGTTTATTTTTATCATAATGGAGTCCTAAGTAATTATGGAAAGAAGCATATTTTTTTAGAGATCCATACTCTTCTTTAATCCAATTTAGCATATCTTGATATCGATCAAATCGAGCTTGAATATCAGGTTCGTAGGGTGCTAGCCAGCCGTCGTCTTTTATGAGTTGAAACATGCTTTTTTAGAGGTCAGAAGTCAGATCGCTGCGCTGTCAGAGATCAGACAAGTTTAACAAAAAGTAACTTTTAATATTAGGTAGGTCTGACCTCTGACAGCGCAGCGATCTGACTTCTGACCTCTCTTCTCACACCTCCAATTTATACCACTTATTCGATTTCAAATACCAATAAGATAGCGCTAGTATCGCCATCCAATAAAATATCTCCGCTGCCCACGCCCACTCTAATCCAACTTCCAACTGTTTTACAGCAAAAGAAATATACAAAACATACCCCACCGCACAACCTGTTTGAATCATCAATCCATAAAATGTAGCTCCTGTTCCTGCCAATCCATTGAAATAAACTCCTCCCACCGCAAACAACATCAAGATACCAAATAAGACATACAAAGTATATTGAGCATCTTGAATTAAATCCAAATTAACTTCTCCAAAAAATGGGTACAAGCTATACTCTGGAAATAAAACTACTGGCAATGAAATCACAAAGGTAACGATTAGACAAAGCAAAGCTGTTTTCCGGATCAATACCATTACCTCTTCCCTCTTATTTTGTCCGATCAAATTACTCACCATTGTATTAACTCCTGAGGCAAATCCCCAACACGGAATGGAGAGCACCAAATAAACAATTCGCATCATACTTGTAATTGCTGACTCTCGTTCTCCCAAATTTTCAACTAAGCCAAAAAAGAAAAACCAACTGCCCATCCCAACTACTGCTTGTGCAACAATTGGAGTAGCTATTTTCTGCTGCTGCTTGATTAATTCGTAGTCAACCTTTGGTAGTTTAAAGATATTATATTCGACTGCTTTTTTATCAAAAAAGATATAAATCACAAATATTACAAAGGCTACCACTTCGGCAATGGTACTTGCTAGACCTGCTCCTGCAATTCCCATTTCAGGTAGTCCCCATTTTCCAAAAATTAAACCCCAATTCAGTATAAAGTTAATGACCGCCAAGATCAAGGTATCAATTACAATAAAATTCGTCCTAGCCACCCCTGTGTAAAGTGCTACAATAGCCACCCCAACGTAACTAAAAAATACGCCATAAGAACGAAATTTTAAGTATTCAATACACTTGAAGAGGATATCAGGTGAGTCCACAAAATGAGAAAAAAATTGTAATGACCCATACTGCATGAACAGAAACATAAATACCGCGAGCAACAATTCGAAGTAAACCATAGCGTAAAAAGTACGACCAACTTCTCCAATTTGACCTTCTCCCATCCTCCGAGCTATCATGATTTGTCCTCCTTTGGAGAAACCAAAACCAACCGCTGCTACAATCAAATAAAAGACTCCAACAATTCCAATCGCTGCCAAATCCGCTTTAGATAACCGAGCCAAAAACACCACATCCGTCGCCGCAATAACATTTTGGACTGCACTCCCTAGCATAATCGGGGTACTAATAGCTAGTATTTGTTTGTATGAAGTATTTAGTTGCATAAGGTGTTGCAATATTGTCAATCTCGGTAGAATGGCAAAATAAATTCGATAGAATTTTCTCTAAAGTCCAACAAAGTATTTACATTTTCTATGAACACTTAAAATATTCAAATGTTAACTTTACTCTTTAAAATATTCTTTATTGAAATTTATAGCCATTTCTGATACCCATGGTTGTCATCGACAGCTTGATTTACCTGAAGGTGATGTGCTTCTTCATGCAGGAGATGTATGCAATCAAGGAAACAAAGATCATATTGAAGATTTTTTGGATTGGATCAAAGGCTTGGATTTTCAACATAAGATACTAATTAGGGGAAATCATGACATAGATTTAAAAACAAGAACTTCTCTCCTAGATTTTGAGATGCCCAAAGGAGTTACACAATTAGATCATTCAGGAGTGAAAATAAATAATATCCCGATTTGGGGAATTCCTTTTCCTTTGAATTGGAAAAATAGAACTTGGGAAAGTATTCCAAATAATACCCAAGTTTTAATCACCCATCAGCCACCATATTCTATTTTAGATAATCCGCCTCTCTCTCGTTCTATTGGGAGCAAAAAATTACTGCATAAGGTAAAATCCATCCAGCCCAAAGTTCACCTATTTGGTCATATTCATGCGAGTTATGGGAAAAAGGAAATTGATAATACGTTGTTTTTGAATGCTTCTGCCTACAAAGCAAGTAAGAATAAAATAATAAATGAACCATTCGTTTTTGAATTATAACTTCTTTTTATACATTTCGAAACGGGTGCTTCGTTTTTCCGTATTAAAGTAATTCACAAAAGATCTCAAGAAGAAAATAAAAAGCAAGTTCAAAATAAATTTTTCCAAAAAAAGAAATTGATAAAATTATTATGAGTAAAAACCAAAATCCTCAACCTCCAATTGCCAAAAAAATCCCACATGAAACCACCATCCACAATGACAGTCGATTGGATAATTATTTTTGGATGAGGCTTTCTGATGAGCAAAAAAAAGCTGAAACTCCAGATGTACAAACTCAGGATGTATTAGATTATCTGAATGCTGAAAATGATTATACCAAACAAGTCTTAGCTCATACCAAGGATTTTCAAAAAAAATTATTTGATGAAATCGTAGGTCGAATCAAGCAAGATGACGAATCTGTTCCTTATCGAGATAATGGATATTTTTACATTACTCGTTTTGAAGAGGGAAAGGAGCATCCAATTTATTCTAGGAAAAAGGATAATTTAGAAGCACCAGAAGAAATTATGTTGGATGAAAATGAATTAGCCAAACCATTTGATTATTATAAAATTGGAGGAAGAAGTGTGAGTCCAAATAATCAAATGGTTGCCTTTGGAGAAGATACAGTAAGTCGAAGAATTTATACGATTAGATTTAAAAACTTAGACACGGGGGAACTCTTACCCGATGTGATTGAAAATACAACAGGTGGATCTGTTTGGGCCAATGATAACCAAACTGTCTTTTATACTCGTAAAGATGAATCACTTCGATCTTTCAAAATTTTCAAACATAAATTAGGAACTGATCCTTCGACTGATGAAGTCGTTTTTCATGAAAAAGATGAAACTTTCTCTACATTCATTTACAAAACTAAATCCAAGAAATATTTAGTAATCGGATCCTACGCAACAGTAACCCAAGAATATAAATTTCTCAATGCAGATACTCCCGATGGAGAATTTCAAATGTTTGAACCGCGAAATCGAGAATTGAAATTAGAATATGACATTAATCATTACCATGATAAATGGTTAGTGAAAACGAACTTGGAGGCTCAAAATTTTCGTTTGATGGAGTGTCCTGAATTTGAGACTACTCGCCAAAATTGGAAAGAAGTTATCCCACATCGCGATGATGTTTTATTGGAAGACGTTGATCTATTTAATGATTTCCTAGTCGTTTCAGAACGCATCGAAGGAATTACTCAATTGCGAGTTATGCCTTCGAACGGAGAGGAACATTATATTGATTTTGGGGAAAATGCATTCATGGCATATACTTCGATCAATATGGATTTTGATACTAAAATTCTGCGATTAGGTTACACCTCATTGACCACTCCAAATTCTGTTTTTGATTATAATATGCAGACTCGTGAAATGCAGTTATTAAAAGAACAAGAAATCGTTGGAGGCTATGATAAAACTCAATATCAATCTGAAAGACTGTTTGCCACCGCCACCGATGGAACTAAAGTTCCAATTTCTTTAGTCTATAAAAAAGGTTTTAAAAAAGATGGGAACCAACCACTTTTACTTTATGCATATGGTAGCTATGGTCATAGTATGGATCCATATTTTAGTTCCATTCGATTAAGTTTGTTAGATCGAGGATTTGCATATGCGATAGCTCATATTCGAGGTGGCGAGGAAATGGGAAGACATTGGTATGAGAATGGAAAATTACTGAATAAGAAGAATACTTTTTCAGATTTTATTGATTGTGGAGATTTCTTAATCAAAGAAAATTATACCTCAAGTGATCATTTGTATGCGATGGGAGGAAGTGCTGGAGGATTACTAATGGGAGCGATTATAAATATGCGCCCCGATCTCTGGAACGGAGTTGTTGCTGCTGTTCCATTTGTGGACGTCATCAACACCATGTTGGACGAAACTATTCCTTTGACTACTGGCGAATTTGATGAGTGGGGGAATCCTAAAGACGAAAAATTTTATCATTACATAAAATCGTATTCACCTTATGACAATGTAGAAGCAAAAGATTATCCCTCGATGTTAATTACTACGGGATATCATGATTCTCAAGTTCAATACTGGGAACCTGCAAAATGGTTAGCACTATTGCGAGAACTCAAGACTGATCACAATACATTAATTATGCATTGTGATATGGTGGCTGGACATGGAGGTTTAGCGGGGCGATTTGAGAAGCATAAAGAGACTGCCTTGGAATATGCTTTTTTACTTGACTTAGAAGGAATTCATAGTTAATTAGGTGATTAGCCAAACGAGTGATTGGGATTACCCGTCACTTGTTTAGCTAATTTTAAGAATTACCACCATGCCATTGAACAGCAAATTCGGCAACTGAATCTCCAATCAATTCCTGCTCGCTTGGTAGCATTTCTTCTATTCTAATTCTCCCATTATGCTTTTCCACCACTTTTTGTAACAATACAATTGCAACTGGTGAGTTCAAATCTATTAATTGAGGTTTGAAAAAATCCTTATTGAAATTGAAAGAGGAATTTTCTTGATTTTGGATTGGTTGGATAAATATAAACTGAGCAATATTATTTTCTTTTTTCCATTTCTGAACTTTTAAAAAGTAGGAACCTCCCGATTCACTTTTTTCTTTTTTTGGAAAAAAGGAGGAAGGAACTTCTTGCTGAGCTCGCTGCAAAATCAAATGATTATCTATGACAATTCTTCTAAAGTGCTTGACTTCATTAGGTTTTTCAACAAAAAACAATTCATTTACAAGAGGTAGAAAAAAACGAAAAGTAGCATGTTCTATTCCGAATCCATTCAATAATTGAAACATTGGGGAACGATTCTCAGGATGTTCAAATCCAAAATCAAAAATAGAAATTCGTTGTTTGGTTTTAGAAAAAATTAGACTTGGTTCATTTAATTCTTCATCCCAAATTACTGCAATGTCTTTAATTGAAATTTGATTTTCTAGAGGTAAGTTATTT
>CAYGRM010000117.1:0-17221 GCA_964352225.1 uncultured Saprospiraceae bacterium
TACCTAGATCTTAATATACCGATTTCTCTTTTTACAAACATACGAGGCATTTAAGAACATATAAGATTCCCATAATGAAGGCTTATATGTTCTTAAATGGTTTTAAAAAAACACATTCAACCTTACCTGGTATTTTTATAAGAAAGCCCTTTAAAACGTAATTAATGATTTTGGAAAAGAAATGATTTGAGTAGTCTTCTGATCAATACTATTTGTTTTCAAAATGGGCTACGCTGACAATTATCTAAACAGTTAGCAATTTTTCAAAAAAAATACCTGCTAGGGAATCAATCTCCTAGCAGGTATTTTTTTTATGAAGTTATTTAAAACCTAATCTAAAAAATTCAAATCCTTAGTCAAAGTATTATTTTGAATAGAATCAATCGTCGGACCGTTCAAAGTGTACCCTTCCTGCAGTTTATAGTTTTTAGAAGAAAAGATTCCAAAACCTTCAGACAAATTAGTGTAAGTAGGAATAACTTGGGTACTAGTAATCCCAGTATTCGCATTTCCAGCATTAATATAATCGGTCAAAGCTTGTCCTCCTCCAGTCACTAAAATATCAAAAGAAAGAAACTTCCGAGCAACACTTGGATTAATATCCAAACGATTATTTAAGAATGTAAATAAATCTATTTTTGATAGACGGGTATCCATTCTAACTTGATTATTAACATAAACCGCTGGTTGATTTTCCTCTATTTTCCATTCCAAAGTAACAATTCTATCATTTGCAGGATCCGAAAAATCATTTTCTTCGATGTGCAGGAATAAAGTGACATCAAATAATTGTGCTCCATTGGAACCTCTCCAACCCACTTTCAGACCAGATTGCTCCCACTTAATTGCATCAGCAGTTGAAGGATCTGTATCTGGATCTCTGATATCAATATCATCCACCATCAAAGCTCTAGCAGAAACCAATTCGGAATTATCCCCTCGATTAATGACTAACTCATACTCCTGAGATCCTACCAATTCTCCGACTGGTAATTCCAATTTATATAGATAGTTGGGGGCATTGGCAAAAATTCCTTCTTCTCGAACTAAGCCTTCCAAATTACCATCCACTCTTACTAAATCATAAGTTGCCGGATTACTTGGCTCCAAACTTCTAATCTGGACAGAAATATTTTCATAATATAGCGAATCTGGAATTTGAGCTAAATCTAGTGCACTTATATTATTATCAATAAATGCCTTTTCCACTCGAATATAATTGGCTGAATCACTTTTCGAAATTAATCCATAAACGATAGGAATATCTTTCCAATCTGAGGTTAAATCAATATCATTGGAGCACGACGGATAGAAAATAGCACTCACAATCACCGCAATAAATAAGCTTATTTTTTTCATGCTGCAAAAGTAATTTAATTAAAAGAATTTCTGCAAAATTTTAACCTTCCATTGTGATTGATTTGACGTTTCTTTGACTAAATAATATTCTACACTTAATACTTTCAAAATTTGACGGATCATTAAAAAATAGAGTTCTTAAAGTCAATACCCAAAACAACTTTAACGTTATTCCAACCACTCCCCTCAAAGTTATCTAAGCATCATTGTGGGATTTTGCCAAGATCTTTAATCTAAAACACCATTTCACTTCCAATTTTCCCATCCTATAATTTTCCTATTTTACTTATCAATAAAATCATAGATTTTTTTACCTTCACGACCGTATTTATCCAACTAATCCTAGATTTGAAAATCTAATTCACAAAACTTAATTATTCACATTTAATTTTTTTTTAAAATGTCTGTACACAAAGAAGTAAAACGAGTCACCGTTCATGTCCTGCAAGCGATGAAAATGCGTGGAGAAAAAATATCCATGTTAACCGCTTATGATTTTTCGATGGCTCGGATTTTAGATGCAGCGGGAATTGATGTTTTGTTGGTTGGAGATTCTGCATCCAATGTAATGGCTGGTCACGAAACTACTCTACCGATTACTTTGGATCAAATGATTTATCATGCTTCCTCGGTGGTTCGAGGTGTCAAAAGAGCTTTAATCGTAGTTGATTTACCTTTTGGAACCTATCAAGGTGATTCCAAAGGTGCCTTGAATTCTGCCATTCGAATCATGAAAGAATCTGGTGCACATGCCGTAAAATTAGAAGGTGGAAGAGAAATCGAAGATTCTATCAAACGAATTCTTTCAGCAGGTGTTCCAGTAATGGGTCACTTAGGATTAACTCCACAAAGTATTTACAAATTTGGAACTTATACCGTGCGAGCAAAAGAAGAAGAGGAAGCAAAACGTTTGATTAAAGATGCTAAGCATTTGGAAAAATTAGGATGCTTCGCGGTTGTCTTGGAAAAAATCCCAGCAACTTTAGCAAAACAAGTTTCTGAAAGTATCAATATTCCAACTATCGGAATCGGAGGTGGTGCTGATACGGATGGGCAAGTTTTAGTTACTCATGATTTGCTAGGAATAACTAAAGATTTTCATCCCCGATTTTTGAGAAGATATTTAGAGTTATTTGATTTAATTAGAGAGTCAGTGGAACAATATATCAAAGATGTAAAATCAGGAGATTTCCCGAATGAGAATGAGCAGTATTAGTAGGCAGTTTTCGGTAGGCAGTTTTCAGTAGGCAAATGAAAACTGCTAACTGAAAATTCAAACATTTTTTTTTAAAAAAATAAATTATGATAAAAAAAATATTTATTGGTCTGATACTCATTGGAGCCTTGGTCGGCTCTTTTTTATGGGGAAAATATCGAGCGATTTCATCTCCTAATGTACCTGCTGATCTTCAAAATAATATTGTCGAAATCCCTACTAATTCCACTTTTCCAGAAGTTGTAAATATATTGTTTGAAAATGGTCAGATTGAAGATACCATTTCATTTCGAGAGGTGGCAGAATTGATGAAATATAAAAAAACTACCATGCGAAATGGTCGATATAAAATCGAAGCAGGGTGGAGTAATCGAGACTTAATTACTCATCTGCGAGCAGGGAAACAAGCACCCGTAAAAGTGGTTTTAAACACAGGAAGGTTCGTCGAAGACATTGCGGGAAAAGCTGCAAAAACTATCGAAGCTGACTCTTCAGATCTTTCACAACTCTTTCATAATCAATCAGTTATTATGCAAAAGGGTTTTACCGATGAAACCTTAATGAGTCTTTTCATTCCAAATACTTACGAATTTTTTTGGAATACTAATGCAGAAAGATTTTTAGACAGAATGGTTAAGGAACATGAGGTTTTTTGGGAAAAAAATAACCGAGAGAAAAAGGCTGCTGATTTAAAAATGAGTAAAGAAGAAGTTTATACCTTAGCCTCCATTGTGGAAAGAGAAACCAATGCCAATTCTGAAAAACCTCGAATTGCAGGGGTCTACTTGAATCGATTAAAAAAAGGAATGCTGCTTCAAGCTGACCCAACTGCTGTTTTTGCCACGCGTGATTTTACCGCTCGGAGAGTATTGAACAAACACATCAATTTTGACTCACCATATAACACTTACAAATACGTAGGATTACCTCCTGGACCAATTAGCATCGCATCTATTTCAAGTATCGACGCGGTGCTCAATGCTGAAAGTCATGAGTATATTTTCTTCTGCGCTAAGCCTGATAATTCTGGATTGCATGCTTTTGCTAAAACCTTAGCAGGACATAACCAGAATGCTAATAAATTTCGTACTTGGTTAAATGAGCAGCAAATTTTGAATTAATTTTTTTTGAAAAAAGTCAAATTATGAAATTAGCAGCGATTGATATTGGTTCCAATGCCATCCGATTACAAATTATTCGAGTCATCAGAGAAAACGAAGTAATCAGTTTTAAAAAATTGGAATATTTACGTTTTCCCTTACGATTGGGACATGACGTTTTTCAACATGGAGAGATTGGAGAAGTGGCTGCTGATAAATTTGAAAAACTCATGAAGACTTTCAAATTACTGATTGACTTGTACGAAGTTGATGCTTATTATGCCGTAGCTACTTCAGCCATGCGAGAGGCAAAAAATGGAAAAAAAATCATTCAAAAAATTGCCACTTATTTTGATTTAAAGATCAACTTGATTAGTGGAAAAGAAGAAGCTGAGATATTAAGCAAAGCCATTATTCCTTATCTAAATGCAAAAAATTATATCCATATTGATGTCGGAGGTGGAAGTACCGAATTAAACCTTTACAAAGGAAAAAAGAAAATTAATAGTCATTCGTTTAAAATTGGTTCGGTGCGACAGTTGAAACTGGCAGAAAGAAAAGTCATCCTCAAATCCATGGCAGATTGGTTAAAGATAAAAAAGAATCAAATCGGTTCTCCTATTTGTGCCGTAGGTACGGGCGGAAATATCAACAAACTATTCAAACTTTCTCAACAAAAATATAACGGTAGCATAAGCTTTACCGAATTAAATGCTTTAAAACTTTACGTCAATGCATTTGACTATAACAAAAGAATCAATCAACTCAAACTAAATCCAGATCGTGCAGATGTGATTATTCCAGCCGCGGAGATTTATCTCGAAGTGATGAGACTTACAGGTGCAGATCAAATTATGGTTCCCGGTGTAGGATTAAAAGATGGTACTTTGTACACCTTATTGGAAAAAACGACGGGAGAAAAACTTGGAGATATTCAATTTTTAGATATGTTTTAGATGAGGGGCTGCTTCAGAAAATTATTATCTCCTTCAAGTATCGATGCCTTACTAAGCACTTCGTAATTTTACATTTTTCAGCATCAGAACTATTCTAATAGTCACATCCAATATTAGTTAAAAACCCTCCACAATCTTTGAGCTTTTTTAAGAAACAATTTTCTAGTTTTTGTGAAAATAAAAAATCATAAACATTAAAGTAAAATATAGTATCGTCATTATTAAAATACGTTTTTAATCTATTTTAAAAAAAGCTAACATATTCTAATTTTTTAAAATATTTATACTAAATTTACTAGTGTTGAAAAGTAAATATTTGAAAATAAATGAGCAAGAAGAGAACATTATCATAGACAAACATTATTCTTCCCAAACAACTACATTTTTATTCTTACTACTCATTTGATTGATTATACTTTTATTAAATATTAATCTACTTTTCATACTCATCGTTCAACTGAAATTCAAAAAATTAAGATGGAATACTATTCTAGTAAGTAGTCATTTTCCCACATCTTTAATTTATGCGTTCAACTTATAACCTTCACCAAATGCAAACTCTAGAAGAGCTAAAAAGACATTTTATCGATGAACTAATTCATCAAGATTTACGCAGAGTATTTTATATCTTAAGGCAAAACGTTGATAATCAATCAATTAAATATGATGACATTAACCTACTTCATGCCAGATACATCACCGCAAGCCACGATCAAAATGTCAAAGGGATCTTACCTAGTGAGGAAGCCCGGATTGTTTTTAATCAAATAAAAGCTACACTCTTAGATTTCATCAATCATCTTACTCCTCAAGATTTAAATTTGGAGCCTACTGCTGCTCCCGTTTCCATTCCTACACAAGTCAAAGACCTTTCTCAAAAATCAACTTGCAACAAAGGGAAAATCCTGTACAAAGTTCCAGGAATTATGGAGCTAAAAAAAGAACGTAAATGTATTGTTAGAATCGCTTTTGATGAAAAAGAATTGGAAATCAATGATCGACAAAATGCAGGATCAAAAGTAGAACCGATAAGGATTGCCGAAGTGATGGAAGTACAATTTATTGATCAATCTATCAATCAAGCATTTAATATTCGAACTATTTCAAGTGCTGAGCAATTGGTTGATCGAGGCGATTTTACTGAGTGGATTTTTTATGTAGAACCATTGTTACAAGGTATGTACGACTTGATCTTAAAGGTCTCTGTAATTGAAAAACGATTGGGTCGAGAAATCCGTAAGGATATTGTTATGGAAAAGAAAATTGAGGTAGTCGCCAATCCAGTTGAAATAAATGATCATCTAGGTATTGATGCCCATGAGAATACCAAATTAGCAGCGGGGCTAGGGTTTATGATTCCAAGCGGTTTTGAAATATGGCCTCAATCTGTGGTTTTAGATAAACCGTTAATATCACCTTTGAATCCTGACTCAATCATTAATACACCACCACCGCCACCACCATATGCTCCTGCAAATGAATTGGGCTCGATAGGTTGGATAGCCGTTGCTTCAGCAGCGTTGATTGCAGTTGTGGGTTATTTTACAGATGCAATTACATCACCACAACCTCCTCGTCCTATATCTCAACATGAATTAAGTATTAATCCCAGCATAGATTCAACGGAGGAACTTTTAACCTTATCAGTTAAAGGTAATTATCCACCATTTACTTTAGATTTAGAAAAAAAAGAAGATTCAATTTTCACTTTTTCTCCTATCAGTTTAGCAAAATCTGATTCAACACTTTTCAGTTTCTATTCCTTGGGATTACAGCAAGGTGATTCCGCTAGTTTTGTAGCAACTATTTCAGATAGAAATGATAGCCTAGTGGAAGCTAATTTTGAAATCAAATGGAAGATTCCTAAGCCTGGAAGTACTAATCAATATGCGATTCAAGCTAATATAACTAATGATAAAAAGTCTTTAAACCTGAATATTCTTAATGGTCATTTTCCATTTCAAGTGAGTATCATTGATCAAAATAATAAAAGTAAGAAGTGGAGTGCTCCACTTATCAAGCCCATCATTAAATCAAGAGATACTACCTTTTCATTTAAGTCTTTAAAATCATTTCCACAAGAAGGAAACTTCAAAATTGAAGTAGTCGATATGAGTCATAAAATGGCAAGTGATGAATTTAATCTAACTATGCAAGATATTTTAACCTTGAATACGACCATTGATAAAAAATCTAAGAAATTAAAAATTAAAGTGAATGGGAACCGACCTCCTTTCAAAGTTTTTTTAGATGATAAAATAATTAAAAGTTATGAAGTAAAATTTTCCAATAGAAATTTGCAAGGCAAAGAGAATGTAAATGTAAAAGTTCAAGATGAGCATGGTAATACTAAAACCAAATTAGTTAAAATGGAACTTGATCCTATTGCTCCTCCCAAACCTAAACCTAAGCCGCCTATCAAGGTGGTTGATTGTATACCTCCTGAACAGTTAGATAAAACTTGTTCCATATTCTACATTTACGAAGAAGCTACTCCTCAAAATTGGGATATGAAAGCCAATACGTTTTCAGATAATCGCGTGATCAATGTTTTAAATAATAACTATACCGTTTATCATTTGAATCGAAATGAGATGGCTATCGATTGTGGAACAGGCATTTATACAGATCTGGAATATGCTAACACCTTTATTTTTAATGGAGATGGTTCGGAACCAATTCCAGTTTTAGGAGCTATCCCAGCCAATAAATTTCTATCTCTATTAAAATGTAAATCTACACCCAAAGGTGGGGAGGACAAAGAAAGCGATGATGATGGAACAGAGCATCAAAAAAGGAAAAAATCTTTAAAAGTTCAACTTGAGCCAGGAGTCACTTACCAACTCCAAAGAAAAGAAGATAAAAAAGGGTTCTCAATCATAACTTCTTCGCCAATGTTCAGAGTTCAAATAGCCTCATTCCTTGAAGAGCCAGTTTTTAACCGATTTGTAAAAAAATTGGAGGACATAGGAGAAAAGGTTTATGTAAAAACGGATACAACACATTTGAGAGTTTACCTTGGAAGTTATAATTCTAGAGATGAAGCATTAATAGAAATGAAACGATTGAGACAGAATGCTGAACTCAATGGCATTTTGGAAGAAGAAAAAATCCCCAATATTCTTGTTCCATTGGTAAAAATTTAATAGACAATTTTCCAACAAAAAGAATCCAGTCCTTCCAGATTTTTAAAATCTGGAAGGACTTTTAAATTAAAATCAATCCCTCAACAACTCCTCAATCTTATCTTCCACCCTCGTGATATTTTTCCCACGCTCCGGCTTGAAAGCAATTTTTCCATTTTTATCAATCAAAAAATAGGCGGGTAATTTTTTCACTTTGTACAATTTTGCAATTTGAGATTTGTACACATCGCCACCGGAAGCGATGAGGTGAATGCCTTGAGTATCATTGCCTTTTACAAAATTTTCCCAAGCTGTTTTATTTTTATCCAAAGACAAATAGAGGAAAACGACATCTTGATCTTTGAACTTCGCTTTCCATGTTTTACTATTTTTCATTTGCATCAAGCATGGTGAACACCATGTCGCCCAAAAATCTAGATATACCACTTTGCCTTTTAATGCATTCAAGGCAACTTCGTTACCATCAATATCTGTTAACGTAAAATTAGGTGCGTCCATGCCTACTTGCAATCCTTTGGCTTCATTATAAACTAATCGTAAAACATCATTATAAACTTCGTAAGAATTATTTTCGATGAAGGATTTAATATTTTCTCCCTCCTTTTGAGCCTTGCCTCTTTTGCAGGCAATGGATAGTTTTTTGGCTTTAAAATAGGCCGCAGGTTCGCCAGTTAAATATTTTTCGATCAACTGATTTGAACTCAATCCTTGGTTATCATTTTGCTCCGCTTGATACTCAAAAATTTGATCTAAAAAATAAGCATAATTGGAGTTGGGTAAAGCTCCTTCAACTGAAATTGGTAATGACTGAAGAAAACCGTAATAGGACTTTGGCATTTTCTTCGCTCCATCCATATTATTTGAAAACCCAAATTCCCAAGGATAATTCAGCATCAAATAGGCATACCAATAATCAATATCTGCTTGAGCAAAAATTTTAAATCTATCCGAAAATTGAGGCGCAAATTTTGACGATTGTAAGAATCCGTTTTTCTCCGTTTTGATTTTTTCTAAGAGTTGAGTGTAGTGATTTTCTTTCATGGTTTCAGCTTGCTTTCGAGCATCCTTTTCCATGGCTGAAAATTTCATTTCTCGCTCTTTCAGATAGTTATTATGCGCTGAACCTGTCCCTGCAAATTGTAAACTTTGCATAAAATTATTTCCCGAAAATTTAATTTGCATTAAATCACCAGGCTCGAGATATACATTCACTTTTTCTTTTCCATACTTAAATACTCCAATCGTAGGTTCCGCTAAATTCAAGGACAACTCAAAGTTGCTTTGAGCATTCACTTCCAACTCATGAATTATTTCTTGAAAAGTAATCGGATCAGAATATATTAAAAGTGATGGCTTCGCTCCAGTTGGAAAATCAATTCTTCCAGATATCGAAGACAAAGTAGTCGATCGATCAGCAGGATTCGGATCAATTTCTACGTACTCAGTTTGAGGTTCATATTCTCGAACTGACCTAGCTTTTTCTTCTGCAAGATTATTCTTTTTAACTAATTCCTGTTCTATCATTAAATCTTTAGTTGATTTTGCAAAATCACTTGGAGCAGGTGGCCCAATCAAAATATCAGCAGAATTATTAGCTAATATTTCTACAGACCCACTAGCCGATTTAAATGTTATGTTATGAGCAATTTTCACAATTGGTTCGGTAGAGGCAGGTAAAATTAAATTCTCTTGGATCGTATAATACAAAATACTATCATAGTTTTGATATGGATTAATTTCAAGAAAATCCTGCATTTTTTGCTCTAGCTTTTCTTTTGGATCATTCGATAAATTCCAAAACAAATCAATCGCCAAAATATGATAAAGCGTTTTTCCAGAAAACAATTCATACACATTTCGATACTTAGAATCAGTTGGAAACGTTAGCAGAGACGCCATGGGCTTATTATCCAAAAATTCCAATTCTACCCCTCCGCCATGCACCCAACCAACTTCTCCATTTGTCGTTTTTACCTGATACCAAAAGTCCTCTATGATCTCGTTTTTGATTTGAATATCAGATTTAAAATCCGACTTTTTTGCTAAATATTTCAAGGTGGTTCCTTGCTTCGCCTCTTCCAAAATCGGAGGCATATTCGGCTCCTTAAAAATTAGCATACTTGGCACTTTTACCACCAATGAATTTCGCATAAATGGCAATTCACTTTTAGAGTCAAATAGATGATTTCGGAAGGCAATATATTGATCTATGAAAAATAAATAATACGGATTAGCAAGTGCTTTCTCATTGGAAATCAACAAGTTATCTAAGAAAGAATAGTATTCGAGAGGCAACTCTACTGGTTCATAAACTCCATTAGAAAGTGGATTTTCTACTCGATATCGAAGCAAATTATAAGCATACCAATAATCAATATCTGCCTTAACATATTCCTCAAATTCAGGAGAAAAATCCTTCTTCATTTCACCATTTAAACTCTTATAAAAACCTCGCATTTTTTGATGCAACCGATCCATGTATCTTCTAAAATCCATCGGTTCTCGTTCCACCAATTCATAAAAAATATAATCTGCATTTTTCTCTAAAAACACATTATTTACATTTTTCAAAAAACGACTTTTACCTGCGCCTTTTCCTGCGAAAGTAACTGATTTTATAAAATTATCATCCTTGGCATTGACGTACAAATCATCACCTGGATCTAGATAAAGAGGAACTTCTTCACCATTGTAAATTAAGAAAATTGGGGAGGAATAATTGAGCTGAAAGGAAATCGAAAAATTGTTATTTACCAACGGAATATCAAATACTTCTTCCGTTCTAGAAATAAAATCTCTGTAGAATTTTACTCCTATAGTTTCCGAAGTGGGAGACATGATTTGACCGGAAATCTTGGTGATTCCATCTTTTTTAATTTCTACCTGTGCTTGGGTATTTAAAAAAAATAACAACATACTTACGCACCATAATATTTTCAAAATGGAACTTACCTCAAAAGCTTTTCCCATTATTTTTTTATTTCTTTTTTTCGAAAAAAATGTAACATTACATTTACATTTTTTCAAAAAACGGTTAATCTCAGTATTTGACTATTTTATTGTATTAAAAATAATCAAAATGTTTGTTAATTTGAAATTGCTAAAAAATAATTGGTTTTCGTTTGTTGTTTGTTTTTTTGAACCAAATAAGGAATATAAGAACATTTAAGCCCACTTTGGAAAAACTTATATGTTCCTTAAATGCCATATATGGTTTAAAAAAAATTAATATTCCACCCAGCCTTCAGGAGTCTTGATAGAAACTTTATTTCCTTCATGCGCTTCTACTCTACCTACAACCTGTGCATCAATATTAAATGATTTTGAAATATCAATAATCCGCTGTGCGTATTCTTCTGGTAAATAAAATTCCAATCGATGTCCCATGTTAAATACTTGATACATTTCCTTCCAAGATGAACCACCTTCTTTTTTAATCAAATCAAAAAGTGGAGAAATTGGAAATGGATTATCCTTAATCACATGTCGATCTTTGATGAAGTGATTCACCTTCACTTGACCACCACCTGTAGCATGAATTAATCCGTTGATATGCCCTTTTAACTCAGGAATTATTTTTTGTAAAACAGGTAAATAAGTTCGAGTTGGAGATAAAATTAATTTTCCCACATGAATTGGTTTTCCATCAATCATCACCTCGTCCGTCAATTTTTTCTTACCAATATAAACGGCTTCCTTTGGCGTAGCCGAATCAAAACTCTCCGGATATTTTTCCGCGTATTCATAATTCAAAATATCATGACGAGCACTTGTCAAACCATTACTGCCCATTCCTCCATTGTATTCATCTTCATAAGTCGCTTGACCTGAAGAAGACAAACCAACGATCACATCGCCTGGCTGAATATCATTGATAATCAAATCTGATTTTTTCATTCGAGCAAAAGCCGTAATTCCAACATCTATCGTTCGAACAATGTCTCCCACATCAGCCGTCTCGCCACCTGCCAAATGAAGATTCACTCCATGTGACTTCAACATCGCAGCCAGCTCATTGGAAGCATTAATCAATGCTGCAATCACCTCACCCGAAATCTTATTTCGATTACGACCAATTGTTGATGAAATGACAATATTATCCACACAGCCCACGCAAGCCATATCATCCAAATTCATGATCAAAGCATCTTGTGCAATTCCTTTCCAAACAGAAAGGTCGCCCGTTTCTTTCCAATACAGATACGCTAAACTCGTCTTAGTTCCAGCTGTATCAGCATGCATCAGATTAACATAGTCATCATCGCCAGCAGTAAAATCAGGAAGAATTTTGCAAAAAGCATTTGGGTACAAACCTTTGTCCATTCCTTTGATGGCAGCATGTACATCATCTTTGGTCGCTGATACGCCCCGTAAATCATATTTATATTGATCACTCATAATTCATTTTTTAGGAGTGCAAAGGTACAATCTTAATAGTTTTTTTTTTAATGATTGATTGAGGAAATTTAAGGTTTTTCAAACCTGACTAATACATTAAACTTGGTAATAATACGGTAGCATATTCTTTTTATTTTTGATTGTAATTATTAAATAGATTTCTCGTTTCACAACTAAAAAAAATATTATGGAAAAATCTACCAAAACACTCATCCCTTTTGTCGTCTTTTTATTATTATTTCTTGGAAAAAACACTTTCGCTCAAGACTGCCAACTCCCTGAATCCTTTGGTGTGATGAATGGTAATAATATTAGAGCTAGCATTCCTATGAATGGTAATTTATTTTGGACAATAAATGAAGATCCTCAATTTCAAGTAGTCACCCCTCCTGCAGTTGGGGCAATTCCAAATTCCATTTTTACCACAGGACTATGGCTAGCTGGAAAGAATGCTAATAATGACTTAAAAATTGCTATTGCTGGATACCAAAACATCAATAATTACGATTATTTTTCAGGGCCCATTAATAATGTCAATGGACAACTTTCCTTTCAATGTGATAGTTACGACAGAATTTGGGAAGTCTTTGGTTACGAGATTTCGCAACATATTGCTGACTTTAATGATAATGGAATCATTAATTTACCAATAGGAAATATCTATGCTTATCCTGCTCATCAAAATCCACATTTTGAAAATATTCATGGGTTTGCCTTACCGAATACAACTGCAGGTTTAGCTCCTTTTTTTGATAAAAATAATGATGGAATATACGATCCTAACGATGGAGATTTTCCACTTCCAGAAAATGTTGCTGAAGAAAAAATACCACAACATATCATCTGGGGAATATTTAATGACGGAGGAGGTCTTCATACTCAATCACAAGGAAATCCCTTAAATGTCGAAGTACAATTAACCGCTTATTCATTTTATTGTACCGATGATGAACTACTGAATAACACCATATTTACATCTCACAAAGTTATCAATCGAGGAAATGAAATTTTAGATTCCATGATTTTTACCAAGTGGGTGGATTTTGATTTAGGATGTTATACTGATGACTTAATGGGTTGTATTCCTAGTCTTAATACTTTTTATGTTTATAATGAAGATGCAAATGATGGTGGCCCAGATGGTACAGATTGTGATTTTAATGGAATTGGATATGGTTCGAATCCTCCTGTACAAGCGGTCACTATATTAAATAAGGAGATGTCTTCATTTAATTTGGCTCTTAACGCTGGCTTTGGAGGACCTTTACCAAGTTCGTCTTCTATCTCAGTTGAAGAATATCACAATTACATGCAAGGAAAATGGGAGGATGGTACGCCTCTTACTCAAGGAGGAACTGGATATGGAGGAACTCAACCTACTTCTTATATTTTCCCAGATAATCCAAATGATCCGAATGGATGGTCCATGACTACTACTAACTCAATATACAGCGACCGTAGATGTATTGCCAATGTAGAAATTGAAAATCCACTCACTCCAAATGATTTTATCAAAGTTGATATGGCCTATACTTTTTATCGTGATGAAAATTTAAATCATATCGAGGCAGTCAATATGATCTATGATCAGACACCGATTCTTCAACAATTATATGATAATAATTTTGAGGATTGCATGATTGATGCTTGCGTGGATGACTGTGTTTGGACAGGTGATGCTAATCGAGATAGTATCGTTTCTAATTTTGATATTTTACAAATTGGTTTAGCTTTCAATGAATCTGGACAAGCTAGAAATACACCTTTAGTTTTTCAACCATTCCCTGGACAATCCTGGGGAGAAGATTTTAATGGAATTGATATCAAACATGCGGATTGTAATTCTAGTGGTTCAATCGTCGCAACTGATTTTGATTGGGTAGAAACTTATTATGGAAAATCATACAAACTAAGTAATGTCATTGACGAATATCCAATAGGTAATGAATTGAGCATTACCACTTTAGGAAACAATCCGATGGACGATATGCAAGCCGGTATTATTGGTCGAGCCAAGATTGAATTAAATCAAGCAGAAGATATTTATGGTTTGGCATTCACTTTAGAATTTGATCCGGAATACTTAAAGGTTATTCTTGACCAACAATTCTCACCTTGGGGGACGCAAATCACCAATAGTTTTTCCTTCCTACATACAAATGATGACGAAGGAGAATTGAACTATGCTTATGTAAAAACGAATCAGCAAAATAGTACTACTTTGATGGATGAGCTTGCGGACATTCGTTTCTCTGCTATTTCTACTGATTTCGAATTAGTTCAAACTTATCTTAGAATCAAAAATGTTCGAGCTATTTTAAACAATGGCGATATTTTAGATTACGGCGCTAAAGATTTTTTGGTCAACATCAGTAACCCAGATGGCATGGGGCAAGTCTTATTAAATGAAAATCTAGAGGAAGCGAACATTCAAATTTTCCCCAATCCAACCACCGATATTTTAAATATAAAAATGGAAAATCCAGCGCTTGCCAATATCGCCATTTTTGATATTTATGGAAAAAATGTTTTAGAAAAAACAGAAGTAAATCAAAATGAAATTCAATTATCCACTTCGAATTTTTCATCAGGTATTTATTTTTTAAAAATAGAAATGGACGGAAAAGAATTGGTAAAGAAATTTATAAAAATGTAATGCTCTATTTACAAGGTGACTTGAAGTCACCTTGTGAATAACTCAATCTTTGTTTTCAAAAAAAACGTTATGCAAAACCAACTAAAATATCTTTTACCTTTTATCCTAATTTTTTCTTTTGGGAAAAATTTGACTGCCCAAGATTGCCCTTATTCTTCAAGTATCAAAACTCTTCAAGGCAACAATATAACTACAAGCAACACCATTGATGGCAATCTTTTTTGGGATAAAATGAATGCAGGATTTAGTTCTAACAAATCTAATCAGCTTCCATTTCCAAACACTATTTTTAATTCGGGATTATGGATGGGAGCTTTTGACTCAGCTGGAGATTTACGAATTTCGGTAGCAAAATATAATTCAGGCAGTTCTTATGATTATGTTGCTGGACCAATTTCTAATAATAATGGGCAGATAATTTTTGACTGCGAAAATTTCAATCGACAATGGGAAGTTTTTGGATATGAGATTTACGAGCACATTTCAGATTTTGAAGACAATGGAATAATTGATAATCCTATTCAAAATATCTTTGCTTACCCTGGACACCAAAATCCATTTTTTGAAAACATCCATGGATTTAGTTTACCAAACACTATTCATGGGCTAGCACCTTTTTTTGATAATGATAATGATGGAAATTATGATCCTAGCCAAGGAGATTACCCTCTGCCTGAAGCAGTTCATAACAATACGATTCCGGCTCAAATCATTTGGGGAATTTTTAATGATACCGGAGCAACTCATATTAATAATGCCACTCCAAATCCGCTTAATGTAGAAATTCATCAGACCTCTTGGTCGTTTAATTGTGCTGATAATGATTTGTTAAATAATTCAATTTTTGTCTCTCAAAAGATTATTAACA
The DNA here is from genome assembly GCA_964352225.1 of uncultured Saprospiraceae bacterium. Taxonomy (GTDB): domain Bacteria; phylum Bacteroidota; class Bacteroidia; order Chitinophagales; family Saprospiraceae; genus CAJQQY01. Next base: position 15,700 of record CAYGRM010000117.1, read on the forward strand.
AAGATCTTTCCCCTCTTGATTCGATGTTTGTAAGTCATTGGACCGACTTGAACATCGGTTGTTATTTTGATGATTATATTGGGTGTATGCCTGATATGAATACTTTTTATTCTTACAATAGAGACTCTGTAGATGGCACTAGTGGAGATACATGTTGGACTTATGACATTCCTACATTTGGTGATAATCCTCCTGTACATTCGGTAACCATCCTAAATCAGGAAATGACTAATTTTAATTACTACCACGACCAAGGAGATTATCCTCCTTATAATCCCTGGTCTCCAATCGGATATTACTCATACATGAATGGTTTTGTAAATTCATTTAACGGAAATATAGTACCTCTAACTTATGGTGGTTGGGGATTTGGTGCGACAACGCAACCAGAAACTTCTTTTGCCTTCCCCAGTCATCCTAATGATGTAACAGGCTGGTCAATGGCGCAATCTGGACTACCAAGTTTTAATTTCTTGAGCAATGCAAATATTTATATTAATAGTTTACAACCTAATGAATCCAGAACAATTGATATCGTTCATACTTTTTTTCAAGATGAAAATTTAGATAATATCGAAACAGTAGATTTGGTTTATGATAATACTCCGTTGATTCAAGATTTATACGATAATAATTTCCAAGACTTCTGTAATAGTCTAACCTTTTGCTTTGATGATTGTGTTTGGACGGGCGATGCCAATAAAGATAGTATTGTTACTGCTCATGACATTTTACATATCGGTTTAGGCTTTGGAGAACAAGGAACTGCTAGAAATCAGCCATTGACTTGGTTTCCATATGAAAGTCAACATTGGAATAATTCAATATCAGGTGTAGATTTAAAGCATACCGACTGTAATGGTAATTCAATTATTGATTCTATCGATTTTGAGTTCGTGGATTATTATTTTGGAAATAGTTACAAAACGGATCCACCAATTGACATTTATTCTTACGGATTAGAAATTAGTATTGATCCAAGTGTGAATCTTGACACCCTTTCCCCTGGAGATCCAGGTTTAATTAAAATCAAATTGAATCAAGAAGAAGACCTTTTTGGAATTGCATTTACCGTCGAATATAATCCTGTATTACTTGCTATAGAAAATAATACTTCTTCTCTTCTTTGGTTAAATACTGCGATGGAAGACACTTATTTATTTCAAAAATCTCAACCCCAAAAAGGAGAATATCATTATGCCATCGTAAAAACAGATGGGGAGAATAGCACTACAGATAATGGAACGTTTTTAAACCTTGGAGTTGAAGTACTGGATACTGATTATGAATTAATTCAGACAGTCATTCGAATAAAAAACATCAAAGCAATTCTAAAGGATGGTACCACTTTAGATTATGGAGCAAATAATTATTTGATCAATATTTCCAATCCTGATGGCAATGGAATTATTTTGGAAAATGAAAATTTGGAAAACAATAACATTCAAATTTTCCCCAACCCAACTTCCGATATTTTAAATATAAAAATGGAAAATCCAGCACTTGCCAACTTCTCCGTTTT